>JAAYJR010000287.1 GCA_012522835.1 Bacteroidales bacterium | reverse complement strand
AGAGGTCAATAATAGTAGTATACTGCCAATCTTTTTTATTGTATTCATATATTGTTTAATAAAGGCCCCAAAATTTTCTCAAAAACCATTCTGAACTAAGTAACACTAATAAGACAAAGAACAGCCACTTAAGGTTCAAAATTTCGTATATCATTTCCTGAAAGTTAATTACTGGTTTAATATTATCATTGTTTTTTAGTATTGATGTAAGTTCGCTCATTTCTCCTGGAGTAAAAAAATCACCTCCGCTTTGGCCGGCCATCTGAAAAAGGGTCCTGTGATTTGCTTTTGTTATAATATTTTCCACGTTCAGTGCTGCAACGCTGAATCGGCCTTCCTCTGTGTATTTATTATTTCCTATCAAAACCTCTGCCAAAAAATGATAATTACCTACAGGTAAATTACCTGCATTAAGTATATACCCCTTGTCTGTTACATCAAATGTAAAATTTAATTTATTACCTTCTTCATTTTCTATTACAATATTTATCTCTGCATCAGACAAGTATTCAAATGCATCATTGTAAACCTCTGCTTTCATCAATACATCTTCTACTTCGGAGTATACTGGTTCAAAACTGATCATGAAGTTATCTTCGTTTTCTCTCAGTGCAAGATATTGGATAAGCTGGCTGATAAGCTCGTTGAAATGATTATGTGTCTGATGCAGGAGATAATCATATAATCTCCATTTCCACAATCCTTCCCCGAAAATGAAACCTGTTTTGCGGCCATTGTATAAACCTGCGGCAATTAAAGGCCTGGTAGTTTCAATATTATTTATTTTTTGATATAAAAATATATTCAATTCAGGTTGTAACCGGTAATTAGCAAACGGAACCTGCAGAGGAGGAAGTTGTATCAATGTTTCGCGTAGCCCCTCACTTATGCTGAATAAGCCGAATATATCATTTACGACAGCCTGTGCTTCATCTCCCGAAGTTGTAAGTGCCTGTATGTTAACTCCTCTTTCAAAAGCATTAAGCTGAGGCAGGTAAGTTTTACTGCCCAGGATGAATAGTACCGGAACCCTGTGGTTATCATCTCCTCCAAAAAGGGCGGACATAGATTTTCCAGGAGTGGGCAGTTGATTTAAAATTACCAGGTTGAAATCAGACAGGTTAGACGGGTATGGCTCATCGGTAAAAACAGATACTTCGAATGATTGTTGCTGTTCAAGTGTGTTTTTAATTGCTCCTATGTCGGGATGAGGACCTTCTGAAAGGATCAGGATTTTTTGTTTATACTCCAGAACATTGATAATGAACTCCGCTTCATTATTGGCAGTATTTCTTTCAGTGGAAGTAATACCCAGTTTGACAGAATAGGTTTTTAAACCCGGGGACCCTGCATCAAGTATAAACTGCCGCGAATGGAAAAAATCATTGTTAGCTGGTGTAATAACTGTTTCAGCAACTTCCGAACCATCGCGGGTAATACTCAGTTTGATGCTCCGTCCTTTTAACTGTACAAACCTGCAGTCAATTTCCACAGGAAACCTGTTACCCGAAAAAGCGGTGCGGTTGACCCTGATATCCTGAATAAGTGCATCTGCTAATTCTGTTGTATCGCCCAGGCCAATGGTATAAACAGGGAATGTGATATCACTCATCATATTAACCGGGTTTTTACCCATATTGTATGTTCCGTCTCCTGCAATAACCAGTGCTCCTATATTTTCATTATAATGATTGTTTACTAATGTGGTAATTAACCTGCTGTAATCGGATCCCTTTTCTTTAAAGTCAACTGTATCGCTGATCCCGGCTTCCCGGCCGAATGAATATTGAACAAAAGAAAAGTCACTCTTAAGGTTTTGTGCAAGGTGATCTCTTATTTCCTTAATTGTTTCCGCTGTTTCCATTGAGTCAGTTGCTGCTATCATTGAAGCAGAGTTGTCATATGCAAAAATTATTTTTGGATTTTGAATTGTCCTTTTCAGACTGCGCAGAAAAGGAATCAACAGTAACACAGAAATAAGGGTAAAAGAGAGAAGTCTTAATAACATTAATACCCGTGTCCGGCTTTTTGAAAGTTCTGTGTTATCCTTATTTTTAAAATAGAGTAACATGACAACACCAATAGCTGCAACAATGATTGCCAGTAACTTAATGAGGTAATATTTTGCTTCAAATGATATCAAATTTTTTTATATCTGATTAAGCTGTAAATATACATAACTCCTGAAAATAAAAGAGCTTCAGTTTATCAATTACGATAAAGCTATTTGATTAAGTTAACAGGCAGGTGTATCAGGAAAATTTTTAACTGTTTCAGGCGCTGTAATTCTTCAGGGATTTGTGGTATAACCTGATTTCTTCACCTTTCTGTTTTTCCTGTTTTTTTCTTAAAATATGTGAAGGGATAAAAGAGAACATTATTCCAATGAAGAACATTATTAAGAATTGAATGGTGACATTAACAAACAGATAATCAAACAGAATTGCCAGCAGAATCATTATTATACCGGCTGCTGTTAATATAAGGGTCACTGAAAAGTGATCGGGTATAAGTGCCAGTAATCTGTGATGTATATGGTTATTATCGGGATAAAAAGGTGATCTTTTATTTGACAGTCTTATGGTTATGACCCTGAAAGTATCTATCATAGGTATCAGTACTGCAGCAAAAGATATCGCAGGAGCTGCGTTAAATGACGAGGCAAAAGATTTGTTAATATTGAATTCATTGAATTGTATTGCAAGAACTGATATTATCAGGCCTGTAATAAGTGATCCTGTATCACCCATAAATAATTTATTCCTGCCTCCGAAAACATTGTAAAGGAAAAAGCCGGACAGGCTGCCTGCAAGAGCAAATGACATTATTGAATATTTGGCATGACCGGCAATAAAAAACCAGATACCAAAAAAGAGGGCAGCCACAATAGCCAGTCCTGCCGCCAGGCCGTCAATCCCATCAATAAAATTAAAAGCATTGATAACAGACAGAATTATAAAAAGGGTAAGAGCAATACTGAAAAAATAATTGATTTCATAAACGTTAAAAAAACCATGTCCGTAAGTTAATCTAATATTGCCCATCATAATCAGCAGCATTGCGGCAACTATCTGAATGAGAAATTTTTTTTTGGCTGATATTTTGACCAGGTCATCTTTCAATCCTGTGAAAAAGAGAAGAATAACTGCAGCAACAACATATTTAAATGTAAAAAAAACTTCGTTGTAAGTTGTTACTATTGTGCTTAGGATAAAACCTAAAAATATTGCAATACCGCCGAAAGGGGGAATAGCAGCAGAATGGATTTTTCGTTCATCGATGAAATCAAAGAGTTTCTTTTTTTTTGCTACACGTAAAATAGGGGGTATTGCAAAAATAGCAATACTGAAACCTAATATTAACGATAATATGTTAACAAAAAGCGTCATATTTCTTATTTAATGGTATGCAAATATAGAAATTTTCTTCGATCTGTCCGGTTAAATTCTTTTCAAAAAGACTACATTTGTTAATGTACAAATATAAAAGTAACTGTATGAAGATTTTACATTTGCAATTTAGAATATTCTGCTTTCTGTTTATTTTGGCCATCTGTTCCTGTAATTTTAAATCGCGGCAAGAAGATAAAAATGGATCACAGGAGAATTGGATTCAGTTATTTAACGGTAAAGACCTTAATAACTGGCAGCCAAAGTTTAAAGGTTATGAAACAGGATTTAATTTAAGGAATACCTTCAGGGTAGAGGATGGGCTTTTAAGGGTTTCTTATGATGAGTGGGATAGATGGGGAAATGAGTTTGGACATTTGTTTTATTCAGGTGAATTTTCACACTACAGGCTTCGTGTTGAATACAGGTTTGTGGGTGAACAGGTGAAAGGAGGTCCATCATGGGCATTTCGGAATAATGGGTTGATGCTACACGGACAGACGGCAGAATCGATGGAAAAGGACCAGGATTTTCCTGTGTCAATTGAGGTGCAGTTATTGGGGGGCAATGGAAGGGATGAACGTTCAACAATGAATGTATGCACACCAGGGACCAACATAGTTATCAACGACCTTCTCGTGGAACAACATTGTATCAGTTCAGGATCAAAGACATACCATGGAGATCAGTGGGTTGCTGCTGAGGTTGAAGTAAATAGCGGAGAGATAATAAGACATTTGGTTGACGGCAAAGAGGTACTCAGATATGAAGAGCCGCAATTAGACCCCCGCGATAAATATTATCAAAAGCTCCTGCCGTCAGACAGCAATAAGATTATTTCAAAAGGGACTATTTCGATACAGGCAGAGAGCCATCCAACAGATTTTCGAAAAATTGAACTGTTGATAATTGATTAAGACTTCAGAAATTGTTCTGATGCTTTATCTTTTTCCTGGATGATTTGCCGGCTTCAATACGATTCGAAAAACCTAGTGCCAGCAGAGAAATTGCAATTACTATCATACCGGCTATTGACATCAGGTCAGGTTTTTCATTTTCTATAATAATCCAGCTTAGAATAGCTCCTGACACAGGGATAAGAAATTTCCAGACATTGAGGATCGATACTTTAACTCCCGGCCGCTTCAGTAATGAAAACCAGATTGATATAGCTGCAGCTGACAGAAAACTCAACCATCCAAGTGCTGCAAAATAAACAGGAGGAAAAGGGCCAGGGGTGACACCTTCAAGAGGTATTGAGACTATCAGGAGCAGGAATCCCCCAATGATCAGGGAGGATGAGCTCAGGACTAACGGGGAAATGTTACCGGGCGATTTGGAAACCAGTACGTTTGCATAGCCGGCAACAATGTTGTTCAATAGAAGAAGTCCGATACCCAATAGTTCATATTCTCCTTTCATCTCAACTTTTGTCCGGCCTAAAGTAATAACTGCAATTCCTGCAACTCCGATAAGGATACTGATTGTTTTTAAAAAGGTCATCCTGTCGTTTTTAAAGGAGAAGTGGGCAACTATTGCCACGAACAGAGGGGAAGAACCTATTATCATTGCTGCCAGTGCCCCCGGAATGAGATCGATACCACTGTAAAAGAGAGCGTATTGAATAAATATCTGAACCAGTGAAAGCTTTAGTACCAGCAGCAGGTTATTTTTTATCTCAGTGAAATATCTGTTGAAATTACCAAAGAATAAGATTATCATTAATCCTGAAAGGAAGAAGCGGACTCCTGCAAACTGCAGAGGGGTATGAAATTGCAACCCTATTTTAATACCTGCAAATGCTGTAGACCAAAGCCAGGCAGCCACAATTGCCAGAAAGGTTGTGCTTTTTATTATATTCTTCATTTAAGTAAAATAAGTGCAAAGGTGATAAAATATTTATTAATATGTTATCTCTATGTTTTGAACAAACTGTCTTAAAATTCTGATAATATATGTATAGCATAATAAATTTTATGAACCTTCAGTTTATTTTTTACCGGGAACAGAGAAAATTTTTTATTTTGCGTGCTTGCAAATCTTTATGACATGGAAAAGACAATCATTAATAATTATGAAGAGTTTGAATCATTACTCGGTAAGGAGATAGGAGTTTCTGAATATTTGCAGATCACACAGGGGCAGATCGATAAATTTGCCGAAGCAACTCTTGATTTCCAATGGATTCACACCGATCCTGAACGAGCAGCAACAGAATCGCCGTTCAGGACTACTATAGCTCATGGTTATCTGACTGTCTCGATGTTAACCTACCTTTGGTATTCGATAGTAGATGTCAGAAATGTAAAGATGATTGTAAATTACGGAATTGAGAAGTTGCGTTTCCAGGAGCCGGTACTGGTAAACGACAAAATAAGGTCAAGGGTATATCTTAATGATATTCGTAACCTCAGGGGAATAGCAAAAGTACAGGTTAGGATAATTGTGGAAATTGAGGGGAAATCAAAGCCTGCCTACGAAGCCCTGGTTAATTTTTTATATCATTTTGAGTAAGTGAGTCAAGTAATCCGGAGCAGGCATCTTCCAACAGGTCAAGTACAAGTTCAAATCCCTCGTCTCCGCCGTAATATGGATCTGGTACTTCAGAATAGTTCCACTCTTTGCTGAAATCAGTCATTTTATGGATTTTTTTCAGGTCATCCATGTCTCTTGCCATCCTTTTAAGCGCAATAATATTTTCATCATCCATGCCGATTATAATATCAAAACGATCAAAATCGACATCCGGATCAAACTGTCTTGAAACTGAATCGAGCGAATAACCCCTTTTAAGTGCATGTTTTTGCATTCTTTTGTCTGAAGTCTCCCCGACATGCCAACCGCTGGTCCCTGCCGAATCTATAACAAATTGGCTTTCCATTCCCCGTTTTTTTGCAGATCCTTTAAATACAGCTTCGGCACTGGGTGAACGACAAATATTTCCGAGACAAACAAATAAGATTTTTGAAATCATATTTTAATCATTAATTTTCTGAAGATGGTAAGTGTAACTGAAAGTTATTGGATTCTACCGGTCCAGTTCAGCTAATCCAAATTTCATAAGATTTAAGAGCTTGTTGCTGTAACATTTCTAGTCCGTTTTTGACAATTGCGCCCCTCTCTCTTCCCTTTTTCAGGAATTCAGTCATTTCAGGATTGTAAACAAGATCAAACAGAAGATGTTCATCAGAAATATATTCATATGGAATCGGAGGGAATGTATCTGTTTTAGGATATGTTCCCAAAGGTGTGGCATTTATTACCAGAAGCCGGTCTGACATCATTTTTTTGTCGATATCTTCATATCTTATCTCCCTGTTTTTCAGTTCTTCTATCGAGGCAGAGATATACTCAATATTTAATTTGTCCAAAACAAATTTTATTGCTTTTGAAGCTCCGCCGGTACCTAGAATCAATGCTTTGGTGTGATACTCCCGTAAAAGGGGTTTCAGGGATATCTCAAATCCCCATGTATCTGTATTGAAACCTTTAAGATGTATTTTTTGTGCCTTACGTATAATTTTTATTGTATTAACAGCTCCCACTTTTTCCGCTGCCCTGTCCAGTTCATCCAGAAATGGAATAACCTGTTCCTTGTATGGAATTGTAACATTCAGGCCTGCCAGATCTGTTTCGGCCTCTACTATTTCAGTCAACCGTGATATCTTTTCTATTTCAAAATTTTCATATGCTGCACTGATACTTTCCCGTTTGAATTTTTCAGTAAAAAATTTTTTTGAGAATGAGTGGGTTAAGGGAAAACCAATCAAGCCGTATTTATTCATCACTTTTTTTATTTTGATATTTTGTTAATCCTTCAATCACAAAAATAACAATGAAGCCTGTAATTGCCAAAAGCAGTGCCCCCGTCAACATTGAATCTTCACCTGTGATTTGTTCAAATACCCGGGGCAGAATATTTTTTTCAGAAAGCGGCTTAACTTCACCGTGACTGTCAATAAATGTAGATGTGACCTCCTTCCATGGCCATACCTTGTTTAATGAGCCAATCATAAATCCGGCCAGAACCGCAATTGTAATATTGTGCCACCGCTTCAGCAGCCAGGATAAGAGATTTGAAAAGACTACAATTCCAATAGCTGCACCTGATATGAAGATTAGCAGTATACCTGTGTCGAGGTTGCTTACAGCCTCAAGTATAAATTTATACATTCCCAGTAAAACCAGAATGAAGCTTCCTGAAATTCCCGGCAGTATCATTGCACAAATGGCAATTGACCCAGAAATAAAAATGAACCACCAAGTAGTGTTTGCCTCTGCGGGTGTGAGGATTGTTATGAAATAGGCTGCTGCAATCCCTGCAGCACCGGCAACATATATTTTTATATCCCACTTATTTATTTTTTTGGCTACAAATATTGTAGAAGCTATGATCAATCCGAAAAAGAATGACCAGACATGTATTGGAAAATTTTCAAGAAGAAATTTCAATCCTTTAGCCAGGGAAAATATGCTGATTGCGATCCCGAGCAGGACAGATAATAAAAATGGCCCGTTTACTGATTTCCAGAAAGCTGAAAAGCGGCCTGACAATAAAAGTTTTAATGTTTTCAGGTTTACAGACTTAATGGATTCAATAAGTTCTTCGTATATGCCTGTAATAAAAGCAATTGTCCCTCCCGATACTCCGGGGATAACATCTGCCGCCCCCATTGCCATTCCTTTTAACATTAATATGAGATATGCAGTTTTTTTATGCTTCATCATCTGATTTTTTATTCTGATTTAATAGTTGTTTTTGATTGTATTCAGTGACTGGCTTATTATTCAACAGATCCGGGTTATTCTCTGCTGGTATAGAACCTTTCCAGTATAGATCCGTCATTTGCCTCCTTCGAAAGTGATTCAATAGTGTTTTTGGGAACATCATATACATCAAGGATAATCAATCCGTCGAGACAATTGTTAAATTTAGGATCTACGTTGAAAGCAATTATTTTTGCATTTAGTTTGATATATTTTTTTAGCAGAACAGGCAATCCTGAATTCAGCTCGTCAATGTCTCCGATAGCTTTATCAAGGCGGTTAATATCATGCTCCATATTTTCCATTAAAATATTGATATCCGGATTATTACTTCTGAACTTGTAGCTTTTTCGAGGTTTAACAAATTGGGCCATTTTCCAGTTAAGATGATTTTGCATTATAAACCTGATGATAAGATCTTTCGATATTTTAGAATAATTGTTACTGATACTCACCGGTCCGGTCAGATACCTGTACTCCGGATTTTTCAAAAGAAAATATAAAATACCTTTCCATAACAGGAACAAAGGCATAGGCTTTTTCTGATACTCTTTAATTACAAATGAACGCCCAAGTTCCAGGCTTTCATTAAGTATTGGCTTAAATTCGTCAGAAATCCGGAATAAGGAATGAATATAAAATCCCCGTTTGCCGAACTGTTCAAGAATCTCATTTCCTTTACCTATTCTGTATGCCCCGACTATAGTCTCGCACTCTTCATCCCAGATAAACATCTGATGATAATAGAGGTCAAACTCATCAATATCAATACTTCTGTTAGTGCCTTCACCCACCTCCCTGAATGTTATTTCCCTGAGCCTGCCAATTTCGGTGAGTATATTGGGAATCTGATTTGACGGAACACAAAAGACAGTATAATTTTTTATATTGAAAAGGATGAAGTCTTTTTTTATTTTTTGAATCTCCTTGATTAATTTGTTTTTTTCAACAGGTTCAATTATTTGTTCGGGTTTTGGGAACGGTTTAAGATTATAATTAAAGAACCGCTTTACTTCCAGATTAGATTCCATACAATAGGTCTTGGCCCGTAAAAACCTGCTGTATTGATATATATCATTAAATTTATCCTGGTCGCCCACCTTAATGGGGTTGCCAATTCTTATTTTTATTGTTTTATGTCTTTTACTCAGTAATTCGGATGGCAGGCGCACCTGACGCAGTGAGGGATGTATCTTTGCAAAAAGGTGAAACAACCTGCTGTTTGTACCCTGGAAATAGACAGGAACTACCGGCACCCTCGCTTTTTTTACGAATTTGATCATCGGAAACTGCCATACCTGATCTTTTATACTGTCGAAGGTACCGTAGGTGCTCAGGTTTTCGGCGGGGAAAAGGCATAAGACCCCGTTATTTTTTAAATGTCTTATAGCTTCTGTTATTCCCAGACTGTGAATAGTTATTGATTGGTCTAATTTATTGCTGAATGGATTATTCCCGATATAAAATTCAGCAACAGGATCTATTCTCTGGAATAGGAAATTTCCAATTACTTTGACATCTGACCGTATCGTTGATAGGTATTTTATAAGTAAAAGTCCGTCGAAGCCACCGAAAGGGTGGTTGGCAATGACAATTAAAGGCCCTTCTTCAGGAATTCTTTTTAATTCATTATCATCGCAATCAATTTTAAACTCCAGAATATTTATTATTTCATTAATGAATTCAATACCTTTTTTAGCTGCAATCTGTTCAGAGATTTTATTGAGTTTATTATAACGAAGTATATACATAAGGAATTTGGAGAAATATTCACCGCCAAAGATGGCAAGAGCCGGATGAGCCTTGAAAATATCGGTCAGCTTTAATAGTTCCATTTGGAAATCCATTTAATAATCCGTAAAAAGAATGAATTACAAAGCAAAAATATAATTATATTTATTATCCTTGAGTTTTGATTGAAAAGAATATGAGTTTCCCAAAAATAGACAGTTGGTTGCCAGCATCAGTTAAGGAGTTGCGCCAGGCCGGTAAAAGCAAGGCTGACGTAGTTTTGTTTTCTGGTGATGCTTATATAGACCATCCCTCTTTTGGAACTGCTGTTATAGGAAGAGTTCTTGAAGCTGAGGGACTTACAGTCGCTATTGTTCCTCAACCCAACTGGCAGGATGACCTGCGTGATTTTAAAAAGTTCGGAAAACCGGGATTGTTCTTTGCAGTTACAGCAGGTAATATGGATTCAATGATCAATCATTATACCGCTAATAAACGCAAAAGGTCTGACGATGCCTATACTCCCGGCGGAAAGTCCGGAAGAAGACCCGATTATGCTGTAATAACATATTCAAAGATTCTTAAAAGGCTCTTTCCTGATGTTCCCCTGATAATAGGTGGTATTGAGGCATCATTGCGCCGTCTGACCCATTATGATTATTGGTCAGACCGGCTTATGCCGTCAATTCTCGCTGATTCGGGTGCTGACCTGCTTTTTTACGGAATGGGCGAAAAATCTGTTGTTGAGTTTGTGAGGCTTGTAAAAAAGGGAGTCCCTGTCAATAACCTCACTAACATCAGGCAAACGGCTTTTTTGTTAAAGGGTAATCATTCAGATTATTCAACTGACAAAGAGTGGGGGGAAATTGAACTTGCTTCTCATGAAGAGTGTTTAAACGATAAAAAAAAATTTGCACTTAATTTCAGGCATATTGAGGAGGAATCAAACAAGGCAGAAGCTAAAAAACTGGTACAGAGAATTGGTAATGATTCAGTTGTTGTAAATCCTCCCTGGCCGGTGTTGCAGGAAAAAGAGATCGACAGGATATATGATCTTCCTTTTACCAGGCTTCCTCATCCCAGGTACAGGGATAAAGAGCCCATACCGGCATATGAGATGATACGCCATTCTGTAAATATCCACCGGGGATGCTTTGGGGGATGCGCCTTTTGTACCATATCTGCCCATCAGGGTAAATTTATTGCCTCACGTTCTGTGGAATCTGTTTTACGCGAAATTGATGCTATTGTTCAAATGCCTGATTTTAAGGGGTATATTTCTGACCTTGGAGGGCCCTCTGCCAATATGTATAAAATGAAAGGAGTTGATGAACAGATCTGCCTTAAGTGTAAAAGAGCTTCCTGCATATTTCCGTCGGTCTGAAAAAATCTGAATATTTCTCATCGTTCACTGCTTGAGCTATACAGGAAAGTCAGGGCACATAAAGATATAAAAAAAGCCTTTGTAAGCAGTGGTATCAGATATGACCTTATTCTTGAAAAAAATGATGACCCGGAAATTAATAACATCAATATGCAATACCTGTCTGAACTAGTCAGCTATCATGTTTCAGGCAGGTTGAAGGTTGCCCCGGAACATACCTCTGACAATGTTCTGGCTGTAATGCGAAAACCTTCATTCAGCCTTTTTAAGAAACTGGCATTTGAATTTGACAGAATAAATGAAAACGCTGAGTTAAAACAGCAACTTATTCCCTACTTTATTTCCAGCCATCCCGGCAGCAGACCAGAGGATATGGCTCACCTTGCAATAGAGACAAAACGAATGAAATTTTTACTGGAACAGGTTCAGGATTTTACGCCAACACCCATGACTATGGCTGCTGTGATGTACTATTCAGGATATCATCCTTATACTTTGGAAAAAGTATTTACTGCCCGTACTCAAAGAGAGAAACTTGACCAGAGAATGTTTTTCTTCTGGTATAAAAAGGAGTATCGTCAGTCTATAATAAAATATTTAAAATCAAAAGGCAGGCAGGATTTGATTAATCAATTATTCAAATGATTATCTTTACTAAAAAAAAGATGCAAAAAAGGTATTTGTTTATAATTTTTGCCATTTTGTTTCTCAGTTCATGTTCTGAACTGATGCAATTGGCACAACAGGCTATAGATGAAGACAAGCCACTAACTCAAACCGAAATCATTGCAGGCCTTAAAGAAGCCCTTGTGGTTGGAACCGGTAAATCTGTTGATATTTTAGGGGTAACAGACGGGTATTACAGAGATGAGATGGTAAAAATTTTATTACCTCCCGAGGCTGATATCATTGTAAATAATATCAGTAAGATACCCGGAGGAAGTCAACTGCTGGAAGATGTACTTCTCAGGATCAATCGTGCTGCAGAGGATGCTGTTTCTGAGGCGAAGCCCATATTCGTCAACAGTATCAAAAGTATGACAATCAATGATGCAGTGGGAATTTTGAGAGGAGAGAACAATGCTGCAACTCAATATTTGCGAAGGACAACGTATGAAGGATTATTCCAGTTGTACAAACCTAAAATTAAGACATCGCTTGATAAAAAACTTGTTGGAAATATTTCCACAGAGCAGAGCTGGAATACATTAACCGGAAAATGGAATGAAATAGCCGGTTCTTTAGTAGGGCAGGTAGCTGGATTTAAAACTGTGAATGTTGAGCTGGACGAATATCTGACAAGGAAGGGACTTGACGGATTGTTTCTGAAAATCGAAGCAGAGGAGAAACTGATAAGGGAGGATCCTGTTGCCCGTGTTACCAATTTACTTAAAAGGGTGTTTGGGTCACTTGATTCCTGACATTTTATAATAGAAAAACTATGCAACTTGAGTTCAAATGAATTGAGGAAGCTAACGGACTGCTAAACCAATTGATAGAGCATCATCCACATGCAATTTTTCTCGCTGATCATAATCTTAAAATAAAATATTTTAATAAGTCATTTCAGAATTTCACAAAAAGAGAAAAATCAGAGATTATAGATCATGAATTTTGTGAAATAATGGGATGTGCCGAGCGGGGTAAAGTCGCAATGCAAAGTGATGATTTTTGTAAAATGTGCCAGATGAGGGAGCTTCTCTCAGGTTCTAACTTATCTGAATTAGAATTGATACGGGATTTTTATGTGCATAACAAGGTTGTTACCAAACATTTGCATATTGATACCCATAGGGTATTAATGCAGGGCCACAAATACCGGCTGGTTGTTATAGATGACCGTACCCAAAAACTTTTTTAAGAAACAAAAAGTCTCCCCTGCCATGTGTCTCTTTCCAGCAGACGCTTTTCGATTTTTGCAACTATCTCAAAATTTTTTAATCCCCATTTGGGTGCTATAAGCATATCTTTGGGTGACTGGCTTACAAATCTTTCAACAATAATTTCCGGGTTTAGTAATTCAAGGTAATTAATTGCCAGGTCAGTATACTCATCAGCACTAAAAATGTGAAATGGTTCCGGGTTTTGGAGGAACTGCTTTTCCATAACAGTACCTTTATGGATTTGAAGTTGGTGTAATTTTAAATTTTTTACCGGAAGTCTTGAAATTGTTACGGCCTGTTCCAGCCAGTCCTGGCGGCTTTCACCCGGAAGTCCCAGGATAAGGTGTGCACAGTTATTTATTCCCCTCAGGCTGGTTTGCATCAGTGCATTCACTGAATCATTAAATGTGTGACAGCGGTTTATTATCTTCAGAGTCCTGTCAAGATGAGATTCGATTCCAAATTCGACCATAACATATACTCTCTTCTTAAGGTCTGTAAGGTAATCCAGCAACTCATCACTGATGCAATCAGGCCGGGTTGATATAACCAACCCAATCACCTTTGGATGGTTAAGCGCCTCATCATATAACCGTTTCAGCTCTTTTACAGGTGCATAAGTGCCGGTATATGCCTGAAAATATGCTAAAAACCGCATGGAATCATATTTTTTTTCAAAAAAATTTATTCCCTGCTGAACCTGCTCAATAACCGGAATGTCAAGGTTGCAGTATGAAGGTTTGAATGAATTATTATTACAATAAGTACAGCCGCCAACACCTTTTGAGCCATCCCTGTTAGGGCATGTAAAGCCTGCATCTACCGAAACTTTTTGAACTCTTTCGGAAAATACTTTTTTAAAATAAGACGGGAAATCATTGTACCTTTTGGAATGTTCCCATATAAATTTATTTTGAACCATATTGTTGCCCCTTCTGGTCTATTCAGACAAACAGGGAACAAATTTACATAAATTAAAGTGTGAATTTGTTATTATTGGCTGATACGGAATTTAAACAGAGAAAATTTTAAATATAGTTTGATATAAATTTTCTAAACAAATACTTATTTTTATTTTTAAGAAGAAATTTAAAGTAAAGATATGTTCTCTAAAGAAGATGAATTACAAATAAACAGACGTGGTAGTGATTTGTCAAACGTGCAAAGGCAGATTGAGAATTATAAACACGGATTTCCTTTTTTGGAAATTTCAGAGCCTGCTGTAGCAGGGAATGGCATAATTGCTCTTGATAATAAGGATCTTGAAGAGGACTGTGAAAGATACGACAGGGAGGTGTCCAAAGGGCTAAAATGCATAAAGTTTGTACCTGCATCGGGGGCTGCTACCCGTATGTTCAAAGCATTGTTTGAAGTGCTTAAAGATTGCGGTCATGACAATGACATTGTTTTGGCCAGGAGTGCCACTGCCAGAAAATTTTTGGCAAATAAGCAAAAATTTGCTTTTTACGAAGACCTGAAAAAGATAATAGGGCAGGGTCCTGACAGTGACAGTTGCAGAACGTGGATTGAGTTTCTTTTAAATGAAAAAGGTTTAAACTATGGTTTGCTGCCCAAAGGAGTTATCAAGTTTCATAAATATCCTGATGGGAGCAGGACACCTTTCGAAGAGCATCTTGTTGAAGGAGTTGGTTATGTCAGGGACCATTCTGATGTCGTCAGGATACATTTTACTGTTTCACCCGCACATTTGGAGATATTCAATAACCTCTTCTATAAAGTACGACAATATTTTGAGCAGAAATACAGGGTAAAATATGATGTTACTTTCAGCTTACAAAAGCCAAAAACAGACGTAATTGCAGTCAGTCTGAATAATGAAGTGTACCGTGAACCTGACGGCAGTCTGTTGTTCCGTCCCGGCGGACATGGCGCACTTATAGAAAATCTGAATGACCTCGATGCCGACATCATTTTTATAAAAAATATAGACAATGTTGTTCCTGACAGGTTAAAGGACCTGACTATTAGGTATAAAAAAGCTTTAGGGGGCGTTTTACTGAGAATACAAGAAAAATTATTCCGTTATCAGAAATATTTGAATGAGAGGCACCATGCAACTGTCGAAAGTGCCTTCCTTGCTGAAGCGGCTAATTTCCTGGAAAATATTCTTTATACAAAACCCTCCGAAAATCAGTATTATACAGAAAAAGAAAATTTATACCATTATCTGAAAGACAAGTTTAACAGGCCGTTGCGTGTATGTGGAATGGTTAAAAACCAGGGAGAACCCGGCGGAGGTCCGTTTTGGGCTAAAAATCCGGATGGTACACTCTCTTTACAAATCGTTGAGAGTGTTCAGGTTGATCCGGAAAGTGTGAAGCAACAGACCATACTTAAGAGTTCAACTCATTTTAATCCGGTTGATATTGTCTGTTCGGTAAAGAATTACAAGGGAATTAAATACGACCTAACCAAATTCACAGATCCTGCCACGGGATTTATTTCCAAAAAATCAAAAGATGGCAGGGAATTGAAGGCACAGGA
Organism: Bacteroidales bacterium; assembly: GCA_012522835.1. Taxonomy (GTDB): domain Bacteria; phylum Bacteroidota; class Bacteroidia; order Bacteroidales; family Prolixibacteraceae; genus JAAYJR01. Next base: position 7,598 of record JAAYJR010000287.1, on the reverse strand, counting down.
GTTGCCTGGTCTGTGGAATGGGGCTATGAGTGACTGGAATACAATTTTTGTGGAAGTACCGGTTGAAACTTTTAATCCTGTCAAGACTATAAAAGATCTGTTAAGAGATCAGCACCTGTGAAGAAAAGAGTGTTCCATATTACGAACTAATTGTTAATTTTGCAGTTTCATTTGGAGGTGAAATGAATCAGGAAGAGAGTAAATATTTTGATGATGAGAATATTAATGAAGCGCTAAACCGCTTCAAGGCTTCACTCGTGTCGGGACGAAAAAATTATTTCGACATTTCTGAGTTTGAGAAAATAGTTGACTTTTTATTGGATGAAGGCGATATTAACAGCTCAGAAATTGCAGCAAAGCAGGGTATTCAGATTCATCCCGGTGCAATTCAGCTTAAACTGAAGTATGCACAGGTATTGCTTAGCAAAGGTAAGCATAAAAGTGCAATGAAATATATCGAACTGGCTGAGCGTATTGAACCGGACAATTCTGATATACATCTTATAAAGGGTTCTGCATGGCTGGCAATGGGTGAAAAGAGAAAAGCACAAAAATCGTTTGCAAGAGCTCTTCAGACAGGAGACAGGGACAAAGATGAAGTTTTGTATAATATTGGCGCCTCCTATTTGCAAATAGGTGAAACTGAAAATGCCGTCAAATATTTCGAAAAAGCTTTACAGATTAACCCTGAAAATGAGATGGCACTATATGATCTCGGTTTTTTTAGTGATCAGGAGGGTGATTATCAGAAGAGCATTGAATATTATAACCGGTATCTGGATTATGATCCTTATAATTTTTCAGTTTGGTTTAACCTGGGTATAAGTTATAATAAGTCGGGTGAATATGAAAAAGCAATTGAAGCCTATGAATTTGCCCTTGTCCTGAATGAAGATTTTATCCAGTCGCTTTTCAATATTGGAAATGCATATGCCAATATTGGTAAGTATGATGAAGCGATTCAAAAATATACTGAGTATCTTGAGTTTGATCCTGATAATGACGATGCCATGTGTTATCTGGGTGAGTGTTATCTCAGCCTGGAAGATTATATACATTCAGAGTATTATTATCAGGAAGCAATAAAGATCAATAAAGATAATGATACAGCATGGTTTGGCGTCGGGTTGATCATGTGGGTTGAAAAAAAATGGAATGAGAGTATCATTTTTATTAAAAAGGCGATCAAGGCAGATAATTCAAATTCAGAATACTGGCTTACCATGGCTAAGGTATATAGTGATTCCGGCAGTCCGGAAGAGGCAGAAGATGCACTTCAACAAGCCTCCTCACTTGAACCTGAGAATAGTGAAATATGGCTGACATGGGTTGATGTTTTGATGAGATATGGCAAGGTACATAAGTCAATAAATGTAATGCGTACGGCTATACAAGAGAATGAAGATGTTTTGCTTAAATACCGCATTGTTGCCCTGCTCCTTGAAAATAAGCAGGAAAAAGAGGCTTTTAAAATCCTGGAAGTAGCAATGGAACAAGGATTTTTGCAGATCAAATATTTTTTTGATATATATCCTAAAGCTCTTAAGAACAGAAGAATAAATAAATTAGTTGACAAATTCAGGACAAATAATCCATTATAGGTTCCCAGCCGGATGGTCTTTAACCGGCATTAATCGTTTGATATTTCCAGAAACCATAACACCGATATAAGTCCGGCAGGTATAATCCCTCCGGTATGGTCCATTTCGTTAAGTGGAATCAATTCAACCTGATCTCCCGCACCTTCTTCTTTAAAATCATTATACAGATTTTGGGAAACTTCAAAAGGGACAAATGCATCAGAAGTGCCGTGAATTATTTTGGTTGGGACAGACGTGTGCCAGGCTGAGATGCTGTTTGATTCCAATGCGGATCTCAATGAAGAAAATGTACCGTCTGTTTCAAAATTTGTGATATAATTCTGTGTAAGAAGGTCTGAAATAACTGTAGTGAGTTCTGAGTTAATCGCTTCTCCTGATTTTGACCCGTCATACAGATCGGGGATTTTTGATGCATATGGTTCATTAAATATTTCAACCATGGGAGTGGTCATAACTTCAAGATTACTATAACTATGACATATATAACCAAGGAAATATGGCATTGGGTATTCAGTCAGTTCCCTGATATAGTCATTTATATAACCAAGGTCATAAGGCCCTGCCGCAGGTGCACTTGCTTCGAGGTTAAATTCATTTGAATGTTGAGTTTCAATTGCTTTCTGAACCTGCAGGGTAGCCCATCCACCCTGAGAATAACCTGTAATATATAATTCATCTTTCAACTGAACTGACCTGATTTGAGCAAGCTCTTCCACTGCTCTCAGCATATCGATAACGCTTTGAACGGTTGACTCTTTGTGAAGGTAAGGATGGAAAATATTATCCGAAGAGCCGAAACCCAGATAATCAGGGATAGAGATAACAAAACCTGCAGAACTAATGAATTCGAGCATAAGGTACAAGTCGCGGTTTGGGTTAACTGACGGGGCATTGCTGTGTTCTGTATTAGTGCCATTCTGATAGCTTAGCAGAGGGAAAGGCCCCTCTCCCATAGGAATACAAACCAATCCTGATGCTACTTCGTCTTTACCCTGGAGAACAGTATTATAACTTATTTTATATACAACCAAACCTAAGTTAAATTTATCCTTAATGGTCATTAATTCCGGGTAACCTGAAAATAAATTATCAAATGCCCATTCGATCTGGGTCGGGGTGTAGGATTTTATCATTTCATAGGTTACAAGGTATTCACTTACAGGTTGGTCATCATCATCATCATCAAATAAATTATGGCATGAAGCAAAGCAAAACAAAAGAATTAAAAGGTATATAATCCGGTTCAATGATTTATTTTCCATGGCAACAATTAAATATTGACTCAAAGTTACGCGAAAAAATTTAATAATTATCCTAAAAAATTAATTTCATGGCAGTTATTGTATAGTGTTGCAACGATTACTGCTTTAATAGTATGAAGCCTGTTTTCTGACTGATCAAAAACAATTGAAGCATTACTCTCAAATATCTCCTCAGTAACTTCCATCGAACTCATTCCAAATTTTTGAAATATTTCTTTACCAATCAGGGTGTCTGTGTTATGGAAAGCCGGAAGGCAGTGCATGAATTTAACGTTTGGATTTTTAGCCATTTCCAATACCTCCGAATTCACCTGGAACGGTTTAAGAAGATTAATCCGTTCACTCCAGTATTCTGAGGGTTCGCCCATTGATACCCATACATCAGTATATAGAAAATCACAGCCACTGACTGCATCAGATATTTTTTCTGAAATTGATATTTTTGCACCTGATAATTTTGAAATCTTACGGCACCTCTCCTGCAACAGGCTGTCAGGTTGAAATTTGCACGGTGCTGCAATTCTGAAATCCATTCCCGTCAATGATGCTCCGACCATGAGTGAATTGGCCATATTATTGCGTGCATCGCCGAGATAGCAGAACTTCACCTGTGACAATGGTTTGCCTGTATGTTCTGAGATAGTCAGAAAATCGGCTAATACCTGTGTGGGGTGAAAATCATCAGTCAATCCGTTCCAGACCGGCACACCTGCATATCTGCCCAGCTCTTCAACAATATCCTGACTGAAGCCCCTGTATTCAATGCCGTCATATATCCTGCCCAACACCCGGGCTGTATCTTTTATAGATTCCTTATAGCCTGTTTGAGAATCTTTGGGGCCGAGGCAGGTAACATTTGCTCCCTGGTCATAGCAGGCTACTTCAAATGCTGACCGTGTCCGGGTTGAAGATTTTTCAAATATCAGCACGATGTTTTTACCCTTAAGCAACTGTTTCTCTGTATTCGATTTTTTTGCATTTTTCAGAAATGTTGATAATTCCAGTAAATAGTTAATCTCTTCTTTTGTGAAATCAAGCAGTTTGAGAAAATTCCTTTTTTTCAGATTCATTGCTTTCCTGATATTTTATATTAATGAACAAACATAATCATTTGGTATAAAAAAATATCAGTATTGTTGCTTTTATCACTGAGCGATAAATCCTGTCAGGTGAATTTTTTTAGTTAAATTTGCACATATTTTAAGCGGAACCTGTATGGCACTAAAAACCAAAAAGTCTGAAAATAGTAATCGTAAAAAGAGAAGGTCACGCGATAATTTCTTTATGAATGAGAAGTTTAAATTTATATTAGGTATATTTATTCTTCTCATTGCCGCATATTTACTGATTTCATTTGTGTCATTTCTTTTTTATGGATCAGACGATCACAGCAGGCTGGATCTTCCCTGGAGAGAACTTATCTGGAATTCTGAGATTCATGTTTCGAACAAAGCCGGCAAAACGGGCGCCTATCTTTCTGATCTGATCATGAACAGGGGATTTGGATTTGCCTCTTTTATTTTTATTTATATCCTTTCAATTACAGGTTTGAGGATACTGGGCCGAAAGATTGTAAAATACAAGCGTAGTTTAATCTTTTATCTGGTTTTGTTGGTTTGGATTTCAATTTGCCTGGGCTTCGTATTCCCTAAAAAGGATGCAGCATCTTATATTTATCCCGGGGGACAGTATGGTTTTGTCCTGAGCAGCTGGCTGAGTTCACTGGTAGGGAACCCGGGACTAATACTGATTCTTTTTATTACAGGGCTTACAATTATTATCGTCAGGTTTGAAAGTGCATATGATAAGATCAAGTCATTATTCAGGAAGCGTGTAAAACCGGAAATACTATCGCAACCGGCGGAGAGTGATGAAAGAATTGAAGTGGAAGAATCTGTTTCAAAGGTGATCGATGGTGATAGAGATGTTGTGCAGGCTGTTTTTGATCCTGATTCCGAGGATCAGGGTAGTGATGAAATTGCCAACCATCCGGTTAGCACAAAAGAAAATGTTTCTAATGATGAAGAGGGACTGGAACTGACAGTTCACAAGATCAAAGAGGAAGAAGGAGATAAGGAATATGAAGCCGGAGAAATGGAGGAGTATGACCCGACTCTTGAATTATCGCGTTATAAATTTCCTAATCTTGACCTGTTGGAGGATCACAGTTCAGATAATGCTGAGGTAAGTAATGAAGAGCTGATCGCAAATAAGAATAAGATTGTTGAAACACTCAGGCATTATAAAATTGAAATAACGAAGATAAGGGCCACTATCGGCCCGACAATAAAACTGTATGAAATTGTACCGGCGCCGGGTATCCGGATTGCCAAGATTAAAAATCTTGAGGACGACATTGCCCTGAGCCTGGCCGCTTTGGGCATCAGGATTATTGCACCAATTCCCGGAAGGGGGACTATTGGGATTGAAGTTCCAAATCAAAATCCTGAAATTGTTTCAATGCGTTCTATTCTTGGCTCCAGAAGGTTTCAGGAGAGTCTTGCCGAACTTCCTGTAGCACTGGGAAAAACTATCTCTAATGAAACCTATATGTTCGATCTGGCCAAGATGCCTCACATTTTGGTGGCAGGGGCAACCGGACAGGGGAAATCAGTCGGCGTAAATGTAATAATTACTTCACTTTTGTATAAAAAGCATCCTTCGCAGCTTAAATTTGTATTTGTTGATCCCAAGAAGGTTGAGCTAACCCTTTACTCAGCGCTTGAGAAACACTACCTGGCCAAATTGCCAAATGACGATGAACCTGTTATTACCGACATTCAAAAGGTTAAGTATACATTGAATTCCATTAATGTGGAAATGGATCAAAGATATGACCTGTTGAAAAAGGCACATGCAAGAAATGTAAAAGAGTATAACAAAAAATTTATCCAAAGAAAACTTAATCCTGAAAAGGGCCATCGCTATATGCCATATATTGTGATCATTATAGATGAATTTGCAGATTTAATAATGACTGCCGGGAAAGAGATTGAACTTCCTATTGCCCGTATAGCCCAGTTGGCAAGAGCTGTAGGTATACATATGATAATTGCTACCCAGCGGCCATCCACAAATATTATTACCGGTGTAATAAAAGCTAATTTCCCTGCCCGGATTGCATTTAAGGTGGCATCCATGATAGATTCCCGTACAATTCTCGATACCCCCGGAGCTAATCAGCTGATAGGGAAGGGTGATATGCTCATTGCATCGGGAGGTGAACTGATACGTGTACAGTGTGCATTTGTGGATACTCCTGAAGTAGAGGCAATTTGTTCATTTATTTCAGGACAGCAGGGATACCCCACAGCTTTTATGCTGCCTGAATATAATGAAGATGAGGAGGCAGGGCCCGGAAATGTGGACCTGAACAACAGGGATGAACTCTTTGATGATGCAGCGAGAGTGGTGGTAATGAATCAAATGGGCTCAACCTCAATGATTCAGCGTAAATTTTCAATTGGTTACAACCGGGCTGGCCGTATAATGGATCAATTGGAGGTGGCCGGGGTTGTCGGTCCGAGTGAGGGAAGTAAACCCAGACAGGTTCTGATGCAGGATGAGTATAGTTTGGAACGATTATTGAACAGTTTGAATTAAAATATAGTATATGAGAAAAATACCGTTGATATTCAGCTTTTTGTTATTTGTTTTATTGGTTAACGGACAGCAAGATATAAAAGCCAGGCAGATATTGGAAGAGGTAAGTAAAAAGACCCGTTCTTATAAAAATCTTTCTGCTGAATTTATTTTTTCAATGGAAAATAAGGAGATGGATATAGATGAAAAAAATGAAGGATCTTTAAAGATGAACGGCCAAAAATATGTTGTCGACCTTCCCGCTATAGGAATTAAGGTATTTTCAGATGGGCAGACGATATGGAATTATATGAAAGACGGGAACCAGGTTACAATTTCTAATACAGGTGATCAGGGCAGTGAATTTTTAGATCCTTCATCCATTTTTAATATTTATGAAAAGGGATTTATTTCAAAACTTACCGGAGAGAAGAAGGAGGGGAAGAAGAGTTATTACCAGATAGAGTTGACTCCTGAAAAGCCGGGTTCTGATATTACAAAAATTATTATCAGCATCGATAAAGCTGAGATGATGGTGAGTTCAGCAAACTTTCACAGCACAGACGGAAATTTGTACGGCGTAAAAATTAAAAAGCTGGATACTGATATTGATCTTCCGGATTCCTTTTTTGTATTCAATACCAACGAATATGAAGATGTTGAAGTGATAGATTTCCGGTAATTCAAGGGGTATTACCTATATGATTTCAATCGTTTCGTATCCCTCTATGTTACTTCATTTGCTGAAATAAAGCTATAAATAGCAATCTTATAAGAATCGAGGCCGAACCCCATTATGCATCCTTTGCAAACAGGGCCTATTATAGATTTATGCCTGAAATCTTCACGGGTGAGAGTGTTGGAAATATGAACCTCCACAACTTTTGCAGGTACAGATGAGATTGCGTCCCTGATTGCAACTGATGTATGGGTGTAAGCTCCGGCATTTATTATAATTCCATCGAAAGAGAACCCGTATTCATGTATTTTATTTATAATTTCTCCTTCAATATTTGATTGATAAAACTGAAGTTCTAAATCCGGAAATTCAGACACCAGCTTTTCATAATAAGCATCAAAAGAAGCATTCCCGTAAATACTTTGTTCTCTTATACCCAAAAGATTTAAATTTGGCCCGTTGATTATCAATAGT
>JAAYJR010000175.1 GCA_012522835.1 Bacteroidales bacterium | reverse complement strand
GCCATATATGACGGGTCGGGCGAAGCACCGGTTTTTGCTGATCTCGGGATCAAAGATGGAATGATCACAAAAATCGATAAAAAAATCTCCGCCGGTGAAAGTCCGGTTATTGACGCCGCCGGATTTATTGTGGCACCCGGATTTATAGATATCCATACGCACTGCGACGGAGAATTGGCTAAAGAGGGCATGAACCCGGTCAGGAATTACCTTACCCAGGGAGTGACCACTGTGGTTACAGGAAACTGCGGCAGCGGGACATATGAGGTTGAAGATTTTTTCAAAAAACTGGATTCTATCGGTACAGGCACAAATGTTGTTCACCTGGTAGGCCATAATACATTAAGGCGCAAGGTAATGGGAATGGAAGACAGGAAGGCAACCCCCGAAGAACTTGAAGCCATGAAAAAAATGTTGCGACAGGGTATGGAAGAGGGAGCGGCAGGATTTTCAACGGGATTGTGGTACACCCCGGGAGCCTACTCCCCGACAGAAGAGGTAGTCGAACTGGCAAAGGTGGCAAAAAAGTATAATGGTTTCTATGCTACTCATATTAGAGATGAAAGCGATTATTCGGTCGGACTCGAAGAGGCTATAAAAGAAGCTGTTACAATAGGCGAACAGACCGGTATCCGTGTGGAGATATCACATATCAAAGCAGGAGCTCCGGTGTGGGGTAACTCTGATAAAATATGCGCTATAATAGAAGGTGCAAAAAAGAGGGGATTGAATATTATGGCTGACCAGTATCCATATAATGCTTCCAGCACAAATCTTGCTGCGGTTCTGCTGCCGGCATGGATCCAGTCAGGAGGAAATATGGAGGCCCGTTTAAATGACCAGGAACTGTTGCCACAAATAAAAGAGGAAATAGAAATAAACTTTGAGCGGGCAGGAGGCCCGGAAGGACTGGTAATTGCTTCCTTTAAGGGTGATCGCAGCCTGGAGGGAAAAAATTTTGCAGAAATAAGCAGGGAGATAAATAAACCGCTCGCCGAAACAGCCATATGGCTCATCCTCAAAGGTAATCCAAGTATCGTATCTTTTAATATGAAAGAGTCTGATGTTATTAACTTCATGAAAAAAGATTATGTAATGACATGCTCTGACGGACATATCTTCATTCCAGGCGCGAGCAAACCCCACCCCAGAAACTACGGTACTTTCACACGAAAAATAAGAAAATATGTTATTGATGATCAGGTAATAAGTATGGAACATGCTATCAGGGCAGCCACATCCTTACCTGCTAATATGACAGGTCTAAAAAACAGGGGTTATCTGAAGGAAGGACTAAAAGCTGATATAGTGGTATTTAATCCACAAACCATAAGGGATAAAGCAACATTTGCCGACCCTCATCAGTACAGTGAAGGTATTGAGTACCTGTTGGTAAACGGAATTGCTGTCATTGAAAATGGCAAATACAATGGGAAGCTTGCTGGTGAGCATATAAGGATGTGACTGGGAGTGTAACCGGCACAATAATTCAAATGCTATATTGGTGGGGTGCTCCCTTCATTTATTTCCGCCGTGATGGACACCCGTTCACCACCAGGTTGACCGCACATGGTACAAAAGAGGCTGTCCTTTTGAGACAGCCTCTTTGAAAATATAGCAGATCCACCTTACCTGTTGAGGATAAGTTTTTTCACAAACTCTTTGCCTTCGATATTGAGTTTTACAAAGTACATTCCCGAAACATTATCTTCCATGCTGAATGTTATCAGCTGTGTCTCGCTGAATACCCTGCGTATGACCTGTTTGCCTGTTACCGTATAAACTGCAACAT
>JAAYJR010000019.1 GCA_012522835.1 Bacteroidales bacterium | reverse complement strand
GCACCTGTACTGATAACTGAAGAGATGGTCAAAACGATGCAGACAGGCAGCTGCATAGTTGATATCTCGATCGACCAGGGAGGTAACTGTTCCATTACCAGCCCCGGTCTTGTTGAAAAAAAACACGGCATAATTATAGAAGGTATTAAGAATATTCCCGGGATGCTGTCCACCAGCTCTACCATTATGTTTTCAAGGAACATCTATAATTTACTTGACTTTCTGGCCAGGGATGGTAAAATCAGCCTTGACATGGGTGATGAGATTGTCTCCTCGATAGTTGTCACGTGTGAGGGGAAAATAGTCCATGAAGGAACCCTTGAGGCTATGGGCTTAAGATAATAAGAGCAACTAAAATAAATTAAACCATGACATCGATCCAGTTAATACTAGTAGTGATCTTCATAGTGGCAGCGGTAGTTGGTTACCTTCTTATAAACAATGTACCCTCTCGTTTGCACACCCCGCTTATGTCGGGGATGAATGCCCTCTCAGGGGTTACTATCGTTGGCGCCCTTCTGGCAACAGCCGGAGCCCTTTCGGGTAGCAATCCGGTTGTAGGTTACATATTTGGCACCCTGGCAATCATCCTGGCAATGATAAATGTTGCGGGAGGGTTTGCAGTAACCGACAGGATGCTGGGGATGTTTGGGCGCAATAACCAGAACAGGGATAAAGATGACTGACATGCAAATACTTTTAAATTTTTCCACCTTCCATATCTTATCGGATGGTTTATACTACGCATTATGTGTTATCCTGTCGCTGGCTGTATTGCTGGGCCTTCATTTTATGAGCAGGGTCAAAACGGCAAAGCTTGGCAACCAGGTTAGCGCCCTGGCCATAGCATTGGGGATAATTATCACCCTTGTAAAGAAAGATATCCTTCCTCTCTGGGCGATTTATCCGGGGATGGTAGCAGGGCTTATTATCGGACTGAGGGTTGCATCAAAGGTAAAAATGATAGAGATGCCCCAGCTTGTTGCCCTTTTAAACGGCATTGGCGGTGCAGCTTCGGCTATAGTTGCATCTTTTGCTTTTTTGAGTTTGCACGGGGGCAGTGATATTTTTGGCAGGTTAACCTCCCTGGTTGCCGTATCAGTTGGCATGGTGACCTTATCGGGCAGTGTGGTCGCAGCGGGCAAGCTGCATAAGGTACTGACCCAAAAACCGGTCATTTTGAGGCATCACCAGCTCTATTCAACAGTTCTGTTTTTTATTCTCCCGCTTCTGATAGTGGTTAGTCTTGTCGGGAATGATGCAGGAGGTGTAATTTACCTTTCATCAGTTGTGTTTGTCTCCTTAGCCTTTGGATTGGTATTTGCCATAAGGGTAGGCGGTGCAGACATGCCCATAACGATCTCTTTGCTGAACAGCTTAAGTGGAGTTGCAGCAGCTATAGCAGGTTTTGCCGTAACCGATATACTGTTGGTGTCGATAGGGGCTATTGTTGGTGCTTCAGGGCTTTTCCTGACGCGGATAATGTGCAGGGCTATGAACAGGAGTTTGCCGGATATATTGCTGGGCAGGACATCTCTTCAGGGCAGCAGTGTGGTTACCCCGGCAGGGCAGAGAGCTGACGGGGCAATAGAAGGGGAACAAGGTGAAGGGATTCAGGTTGGAGATCCCGGGTTTGCGACAGATGATGAAACAAGCGGACCGGTTGATGTACGTGAGCTTATCAGCAGAGCCAAAAAAGTGATAATAGTCCCGGGTTACGGCATGGCGCTTGCACATGCCCAGCACCTGGTTAAGCAGCTGGCCGGGAAGCTTAAGAGCAACGGGGCGGATGTCAGGTATGCGATCCACCCGGTAGCAGGCAGGATGCCGGGACATATGGATGTTCTTCTGATAGAGGCAGGTGTTCCCTTTGAGGAGGTCTATGAGATGGATGATATTAACGATGATTTCAGGGATGCAGATCTTACGATAGTCGTGGGTGCAAATGATGTTTTGAACCCTTCCGCCCGCAATGCAGAGGGAACTCCCATATATGGCATGCCAATACTGAATGTAGATGAGTGCAGCAATGTTTTGATTTTCAATTATGACCTTCAGCCCGGTTATTCAGGTGTGGAAAATCCCCTCTATTCAAGGAAGAAAGGAGTGACGATAATACAGGGTGATGCCTCGGTAACACTCGCTGAACTGTTGAGTAATTTATAAAGAAGGAGCAGATCTAATTTATTCAGAATGTCAGGAATGAATATAAAAAAGCTAAGAGATCGTCTTTACGAAATAATTTTTGAAGCTGATACCCGTACAGGAAAAATTTTCGATGTTATTCTGCTAATAATTATTTTTATTAGTGTTCTGTTGGTTGTACTTGAAAGTGTACCGGGAATCAGAAAAAATCATCATGATTTTCTTGTTATATCAGAATGGATAATTACCGGGATATTTACAGCGGAATACATTTTAAGAATCCTCATTGTCAAAAAACCGGCAAAGTACATATTTAGTTTTTACGGGATTATTGATTTTCTGGCTGTTATACCCTCTTATGTTGGATTGATGGTGGTCACCTACCAAAGTTTGATTATAATCAGGATATTCAGGTTTCTAAGGGTTTTCAGGATTCTTAAACTTACACGGTACACAGTTGCAGGAAGAAGCCTGGTCAGGGCATTATGGGCAAGCCGTGAGAAGATAAGTGTCTTCATATTTTTTGTTATAATTCTGGTTATAATCATTGGCACACTTATGTATCTGGTAGAGGGGGAAGAAAATGGATTTAAAAGTATTCCGTTAAGTATTTACTGGGCTATTGTTACTCTTACAACTGTTGGTTACGGCGATATAAGCCCTGCAACTCCTATAGGCCAGTTGCTGGCAAGTTTTGTAATGATAATTGGCTATGCCATTATAGCTGTTCCAACTGGTATTGTTACAGCCGAGATGATAAAACCATCAACCCCGGCAAATACACAGGTATGTCATAATTGTCTATATGACAATCATGATGATGATGCACTTTATTGTAAAAAGTGCGGTACCAGATTGTGATAAATAAATAGTTTAATTTTCAGGAAAGCAGAACGGATTGTTTATTTTTGTAATTATTGAATTGTTGTTCATAAATCCGGCAATAAAAATTTATTATAAAAATGAAGCAATACCTGCACCTTCTTGAGACTATTCTTGATAAAGGAGTTGAAAAGGCAGACCGGACAGGAACCGGCACAATAAGTATATTCGGGCACCAGATGAGGTTTGACCTGAGTGAAGGATTTCCGGTTGTTACGACAAAAAAACTGCATCTTAAATCTATTATTTATGAATTATTGTGGTTCCTGGCTGGTGATACGAATGTTAAATATTTACAGGATCATGGTGTAAGGATTTGGAATGAATGGGCTGATCCTGACGGAAACCTGGGTCACATTTACGGTTATCAGTGGAGAAGCTGGCCGACGCCTGATGGGAAATATGTTGATCAGATCAGCGATCTTATTGGTTCGATTAGGAACAATCCTGATTCACGCAGGCATATTGTCAGTGCATGGAATGTCGGGGAGCTTGATAAGATGAACCTTCCTCCCTGTCATGTTTTATTCCAGTTTTATGTGGCACAGGGAAAACTATCTTGTCAGCTTTACCAGCGAAGCGCTGACGTATTTTTAGGGGTGCCTTTTAACATTGCTTCTTATGCACTACTTACTCTTATGGTTGCTCAGGCAACCGGACTCAAACCGGGTGATTTTGTACATACATTCGGTGATGTGCATATCTATTCCAATCATATTGAACAAGTTAAACTTCAACTTACCAGAAAACCATATCCTCTTCCTCAAATGAAAATCAATCCTGAGGTAAAAAGCATTTTCGATTTTAAGTATGAAGATTTTGAACTTATAAATTACCAGGCGCATCCGCATATAAAAGGTCAGGTATCAGTTTAATAATAAGATATGATTTATAAAAATATTTCAATTATAGTTGCCATATCTGAAAATCACGGCATTGGCAAAAACAATGAATTACTCTTTCATTTGCCTGACGATTTAAAAAGGTTTAAAAGAATAACGACCGGCCATCCCATAATTATGGGAAGGAATACTTTGCTTTCATTGCCTAAGTGGCCTCTGCCCGGGCGCAGGCATATTGTAATAACAGACAAACCGGATGATCATTTTCCGGGATGCGAAACTGTTTTTTCCATTGATGAAGCGGTTGCGAAAGTCAAAGATGAATCTGAGGCATTCGTCATTGGCGGTGGAATGGTATACCGTCAGTTTTATCCTCTGGCAGGCCGGCTTTACCTTACTTTGGTTCATAAAAATTTTGATGCAGATGTCTATTTCCCGGAGATAGATTTTTCAGAATGGGAAGAGATATCACGCGAAGAGTTTTACGAT
>JAAYJR010000043.1 GCA_012522835.1 Bacteroidales bacterium | reverse complement strand
CGGTTAAACGACCCATTTGCTAATCAGTATGGCGAACCGGATGAAAATAACACTGTTGTTTATACCCGAATAAATGCGGAAGAAGGTGCAGAAGTGAAAGGGATAAATATTGAAATGAATTTTATTCCGGGCGATTATTTAACATTAAAATCAGGATTTACATTACAGAACAGCAAATATGATGAAGAACAGGAATTTAATGAAAAGGAATTTACTCGGACACCAGGAGATTATGGATATATATCATTTACTTTAAAGCCTTCGGAACTATGGGCTTTGTCGTTAACCGGTAATTATACAGGAAAAATGCTTATTCCTTATTTCGGACCCCGATTATCCAATCCTGACGAAGGAGAACTCAGGAATTCACAAAGATTTTTTGATATGGGAATGAAATTAAGATACAATATAAAGTTAAACGGTACAACGATACAAATTTCCGGCGGGATTAAAAATATATTCAACTCATATCAGAAGGACTTTGATGAGGGATTAAATCGTGATCCCGGATATATTTACGGTCCGCTTTCACCCAGGGCTGTCTATTTTGGTATTAAAATCGGCAATTTTATAAGATTTCCAAGGAATCCGTTGTAAATCGAATAGAGCCTTTAAATCTTCCCCCTTGCCAATTAACCGGGAAGGGATAATGTTTCATTTAGTTAAAAAATTTCACTCCTACAAAAAAGGTTCTGGGTTTTGACGGGCCATATATATATCCGCTATCCCGGTTTTTCCCAGTATCGAAATCGTTCTGATAATGGTTTAGCAGGTTATCCGATCCTCCGAAAAGTTCGAGCGACGAGTCCAACCTTCTTAATTCGAAGATATAAGCAAGTTTCAGGTTTAATTCAATTAAACCCGGAGATGTGTACAGCAAGTCATTTTCTGCTGTGCCGGAGTCGCCGGTCAACCCGAAATGAGGTTCAAGCATGGAGCCCGTGTAAATACCTGATAGTACTGTACTGAACCGTTTGCCGGGTATCCATGAAAATGTATTTTGATTTAAAAAAAGTTTTTAGACATGGGTTTAAAAATATCTGAAAAGTACTAATTTGCGGGATATTAGGTATATTGCAAAGGTATTTATAGGTAATCCATTTATTTGATATTGGGTAATTCATAAAAATTATTTTTCTAAAAAATAAATTTTAATACAAATGAAAAAGACAGTTTATAAGAAATTGCTGAATTTAATTTACAAATGCATGAATGCAATCAGGATTAATATTATTATTCTGTTTGCCGGAGTTTTCGGATTTTTAGCAGTTGGCAATATTTCTGCAGCCCAGTTAAAGGCCGGGGTTGCCAAGGTAAATATAACCAACAAAGAAACACGTGGTCCTGTTTCAGATTCTTTGTATGTTAAGGCTCTTGTATTAGATAACGGCAATACAAAAGCAGTGCTTATTTCAGTTGATGCTATAGCTATTGGCAGGATTGGTTCAATAGGTGATGATTATCTGGAAAATATTCGTTCGAAAATACAAAAGGAGCTGGGTATTGGAAGAAAAAATATTATGGTGAACGCAAGTCATTTGCATGGTGCCGGCGCCCGGGTTTGTACTGATATTGAAGAACGGACTTTCCTGGCGGTAAAAAAAGCGGCTCAAAATATGGTTCCGGTAAATGTAGGCGCAGGAAGTGGTTATGAAGACAGGATCACTGAGAACCATATTCTGAATCTCAAAAATGGCAAAGGGTGGGCTATCCGGCATGCAAATCCTGTT
Organism: Bacteroidales bacterium; assembly: GCA_012522835.1. Taxonomy (GTDB): domain Bacteria; phylum Bacteroidota; class Bacteroidia; order Bacteroidales; family Prolixibacteraceae; genus JAAYJR01. The sequence continues at coordinate 5,263 of JAAYJR010000043.1, read as the reverse complement.
CCTCCGGATGAAGAGATCGAATCCGTAGGACCTGTTGATCCTGAAATTGGATTGTTACGGTTAGATAAAAAAAATGGGGAGACTCTTGCGGTAGTTTATAATTTTACAGGGCATCCTTACCCTTCTATTACATCCCAAACTGACGCATATACGACATTTTCCACTAAACTGATTGAAGAAAATTTAAGTAAGGGAACAATAGCAATGTTTGTCCAGGGTTTTTGTGGTGATGTTATTCCTGTTCTTTATAAGGATATTCATAGTGCAAGGGATCAGTCACCTCTTGGAAACAAACTCGGCATTAGTGCATTAAGTGCAATAAGAAAAATAAAGACAGTGAAAAGTGATGAATTGAAAGTAGTAAATGAAGTTGTAACATTTCCATTGAGAGATGATTTTGATGAACGGATTGAGGAAATGCTGGAGGAGCAGGAAACGCTGCTCAAGTCATTGCGGGGTACAAGTTTAAACTTTAAAACTTTTCTGCCTCTCTATATTAAATATAATCTGTTTGAAGATTACCCTTCATATTATTCACATATGTATCTCCTTGAAGAGATGCTGGGGAGAAATGATTTAGAGCAACTTGATGCAGCTAACAGAAGAAATCTGGATAAGTACCTGAATAATATCCACGCAATGGAGAAGCTTGCAAGAATTCAGGCATATATAGGTTTAGAAGAGAGCAGGAAGGCAGAGGTAGCCGGTCAGAAAACTATAGATCTTGAAATACATGCATTGAAAATCGGGGATTTTGTAATGGTAGCATTTCCATCAGAAGCTTCTGTACAGGCAGGACTGAATATAAAAGAGATGTCACCTTTCCCAAATACTTTTGTTGCCGGCTATACTAATGGTTATATTCATTATACCCCTACTGCAGAGCAGATGGGAGGCAGGTCGTATCAGGACCATAATTGCCTTCTGACACCTGAGTGGCAAAATATTTTTGAGGAGAAAGTTATGGAAATCCTGAATAAGCTTTAATAATTTGCCTAAAGCTTTGTGCTTTTAAGAGAAATTTTAATTTACCCTCTAAATTTTAACTATCTCCCACTTATCGCTGGTTACAGATTTTTCAAGGGCTTCCAACACCGCAATACCATAAAGAATTCTTTCATGGCTGCGGGGTTCTTTTCCCGTGCGAAACATTTCAACCATATCAGCATAGGCTTTTGGCGGGTCACTCTCCTGTACGTCAGAAGTTAACTCAATAACTCCTTTATCTGATTCTGCATATATAATACGGTTTCTGCCCTGTGTAAGAAAAACCAGTGTTGCGATCATGCCATTATTAAACAGCAGTGTGCCTGTTGCAACATTTCCCTTTTTAGAAACCCTGACTTTTTCCACATTATCCCCGAACATATATAATATCTGATCAACCATATGGACTCCATAGAAAAAAATGCCTCCCCAGGGTGATTCAATATCCGCCGGTCCGAACACTACCAGGTTTTTTATCTGTCCCAGCATTTCAGCCTTATTTTTTAAATCTATCGTTTTATCATTATATGCTGCAGTACTCCAAGATGACACAGGTGTTCCCAGGGAACGCGCCATAGTTAAAAATTTTTTACCTTCAGATTCCCTGTAGCAGAAAGGTTTATCAATAAAGACTGGTATCCCTTCTTTAACAAACGGAACTGCAGCTTCGAGATGATATTTGGGATGTCTGTGGTCTACAATAAGTGCATCTATTTTTCCCAGCATCTCTGCCGGATCTTTTACCTGAACGGGGATATTGCCACGTTCCATTGCCGCTTTGGCAAACTCATCGGTTTCACCCCAGATATATTCAACTTTTACGCCCGGGAACTTTTTATCGGTATTGAACATTTTACCGTAACCATAAGAATGGGAGTTTTCAGCCCCGATTATTCCTATTTTGATAGTTTTAGGTGTTTGGGTGACTATTGTTTTTGATAAGAGCCCGGGACCAATGGTTAGCGCGGCTGTAGCTTTTCCTGTAGTTTTTATAAAATTTCTTCTTGATTTCATGATATTCAATATTTTAATTAATCTTCTATGTAATGGTTCCTTTTAAATCAATTTTGAAATGAACATCCCGTTAATGAAGAGACACAGGATTATTATTATATGTCAGTTCTCCCGATTATAAAAGGAACAAGCTATATGATCCCTTTAAGAATAAATCAGTTCAATGAAACATTAAATATACAGATAAATTCAGGAATTTTCTTTCAGCAACTGACATATGCCATAGTCTGTATTATTTTCTATATTGTTTATAGTTCTAACGCTGTCGCTGCTTCTCCCGGATCGTAACCCGGTTTTGGACCATTCTCAGTAAATGCAATTGCATAAATTCTGCCCACCATCCCAAATGGTGACGGACTCCGTAATATTTCCCATGTATCTGACAGTTCATTATCCAGAGTATAGGGAATGCGTGATTCAAGAAGCAATGTATTCCTGTACGCATCAAACCTTGGCCTGCAGACTGCATCCTGCAAATCCATTTTGAAGTGGAAATAATTAATTATAGCCTGGGCAAGTCCGGCTGTAATATGGGATCCTCCCGGGGATCCTAAAATAAGTTTTGGTTTTCCATTGTTGAGAATAAGTGTTTGAGCGATTGCAGTGCTTCTCGCTTTTCCCGGAGCAATTGAATTGGGATTATTTGGCACCGGGTCAAAACCGCTCATACAGTTGTTGTACATGAAACCCAGATTTTTCGTGTATACACCGCTCCCATAACCAAGAGAATGACATAATGCAATTGCATTTCCATCCCTGTCAGAAGCTGCTATCACTGTAGTGTCTTTTGGTTCAAGGCTATTTTTAGGGTTCAAATCCTTAATGATGGATTTTAAATATTCATCGCTTAGGAGTTTTTTAATATCAGGACGACTGAAAATTGGGTCTGAGTGGAAACTCATACGGTCCTTCTGAACAGAACTAAATATCCTGGCAAGAGCATTTACATAATTGCTGCTGTTAAGTGGATATGACAGTATATTAAAAAGTTCTGCCATTCTCAACGTTTGAAGCAGAGCCAGGCCTCCACCCGGAAGAGGGGTTGATAAGATTTCATTACCCAAAAAATTGCCCTTTAAAGGAGTGAGCCAGTCACATTTATAATTTCTCAGATCGTTTTCTGTAATTAATGCCCCGTTTTCATTAAAATCTTTGATTATCTGTTTAGCCAGGTCTCCTTTATAGAAATCATCAGGACCTGCTTTGGCAAGCCATTTATAAGTATTTGCCAGTTCCTGTTGCTTTGGCCTGTCACCAGCTTTGTAAGGTTCCCCTTCAGGAAGCCATATTTTACTACCGCTAGAAGTATATCCTAACCTCTCTTTTGTTGACACACGGCCAAAGAGGCCGGGCCTTCTCCAAAAATTAGCCATACCCGGACTAACAGTGAAACCTTCCTGCGCAAGGCCGATTGCTCCGTCAAAGAGGTCTTTCCAATCCATATACCCAAAGCGCTTGTGAATTTCACCAAAACCGGCTACTGTTCCGGGTATTGTTATACTTTTATAACCGACATCATTGTCCTTTCCCCTGAGAATATAACCAAATCCGTCCGGAGCAGCTCCTTCAAGAACGTTATTCCACATATCCGGTTTAGCTTTGCTGCCTACGCGGCCAAAGAAATTGACACAATATGCCTTATTGTCTTTTGATGAGTATATTATTGCAGCCCCAAAGCCACCAATGCCGGATCTGTGCGGATCAACAATTCCCTGAGCGAGGGCACCTGCAATAGCAGCGTCGAATGCATTTCCCCCTGATTTCAGAACATTTAAGGCTACTTCTGCGGGTTCGGACTGAGGTGCAACTATAAGAGATTTTTGCATAATTTTTTTAAAGAAAAATATTGTTTAGTACTTAATTATTTTTAGCAGTAATTACATGATATCATTTTTATCATACCCGGTACTTTAAGATGACTAATGATATATACCTGCAGATTTTTCGATGTTGTTCCATCAATGATTTTTATGACTGGTAAAATTATAAAACTTTTCTTATTCCTTTAATATAGCATTTGAGTTAGTTGAAAAGCAAATATAAAATGCAACGCAATTAAGACACAAAAAAATCAGGAGAATTTGAAAAATTTATTGATGATGATTATAAGACAGGGTACTGCCTGGACCGTATGTAAAAGTTTTTCGACAAAAAATCACCTTTTTATTTTCTGAATAATTACGGGTATAATATTTAAGCATTTTAAGAACACTTTCTTCAGTTATCTCAAATTCTTCTGAAAATGGGATTATTTCGCCGCGCTTTTTGGTGTCGAAAATTATATTTGTTTCAACGTAACTTTCAGTAAACGACATACCGATTGAAATTAACCGTTCAATTGAATTCATATTATCTCTCTCAATTTTTTTTAATGGTATCATAGTTATGGGCAGTAAATCATTGAGAGTATTTATGATAAAACTGTTTTTGATGGATTTTTTTGATACGAAATTCATTATTACCGGCACTTCAGGAAGTTTTACTGTTTGATTCAAGTATTTAACAACCGTATCCACAGGGATAAGATTTTGTGTTGAGTCTGGATCAACATGTACCCGAACAACCTCATCCGGATACCGGCGGGCCAACACACTAACCCTTTTTGCAAAATCAAAAATCCCATAATCGGTTTTTGTAACGCCTGTTTTATGATTTCCAACTACCTGCGACAAACGGATAACATGGCCATTGAGCTTTTGTTTTTCAATACTTTGCTTTATAATATTTTCAGCAAATCTTTTTGAAAGTTCGTAGTAGTTTCTGAAAGCTGAAATAGATTTATTTTTGTAAAACTTTTCTTCAAATACACCTGAAAATTTTCCACAAGAATAAGCAGTTCCAATGTAAAAAAACCTTGAACTTGCGGAGGTGTATTTATTAAAGACTAATACTGAGTTTTTTACCCCATCAATATTTGTTGCAAAAATTTCATTTGCCGATTTTTTATCGTATTTTAAACTGGCAGCAAAATGAAAGTAATCTACATCAGTTCCAAAAATATTCTCTAATCTTTTCTTACTTATTGCAAAATTTTTTTCAAGTAATGAATAGGTATAAACAGAGAGATTTCCGGTATCTGTTTTTTCATATTCGCTAATGTCTGACAATACACTGTGCATTCTTTCCTCAGCTGTAAGTCTGTTATTTGGCCGAACCAATGCAATAACTTTGTACCCATTTTTCAACAAATCAGCTACAAAGTTTGAGGCCACATAACCATTCGCACCATTTACAACAATGGTTTTCATTTCGGGTTCTCTTT
>JAAYJR010000603.1 GCA_012522835.1 Bacteroidales bacterium | reverse complement strand
TTGTTACCTGTATTCATAGGATATTCGTCACCAAAAAACAGTCATTCGTCAAAATCCTGAATTTTCTTTAACAGGATTCTTTAATAAAGTATTTTACCTATTGTATTGTAAGACAATGGATTGATTTTTAATCAATTGAGAGCCAGATCAGTACAACCGTCAGATTCAGTAACTTTAATGTTTTTTGACGAACATACAGATTAGCTTGACGAACCTGTTGATATTTTAGACCAACATACTTATAACAATGGTTATCTGGCACAGTTCCTGCATTATGTTTGTACCCTACATGAGTCATATACTTGACCCGTGTTGATATTTAAACTAATTTCATTAAGAATTGTTAAACTCTTAAAATCTAAAAAACAACAGAGTAATGCGAACTGATCTAACCTACAATAAACATATTACCTCACGTGGAATAAATTATGGTTTCCCACAGCATTTAGTAAAAAACAATACAGGAATTGAATTACTTACTGAAAAAAGAAACGAGGATCTGACAAATTATCTTGAATGGCTTAATCTTGCCGATGATCCGAATCTGGTTGTTCTTTCATCATTACATCATTACTTTTATGATGCCGAGGAAATGAAGAATGTCAAAACTGTCGTAAACCTCATCCCGATCAATGAACTGCGTGACGCAAAGGACTTTATCCATTCCATACATAGTATTCTGACACCCAAAAGCAATTTCATAGGTTTTTTTCTGGACAGCAAAAATCATAACAGCTTTTCACTGAGAAAGAATGATGCTGACAAAGAAGCGGTGGAACACGGAATTCTTTCAAAATTCCCCATTATAAACACACTATATAATTTCATGGATTCAAAAACCAACCGGAATCTTTCAAAGAGAGACGTCAGGCTTTTACTTGAAAGTAATGGCTTCAGGGTCCAGGATATTACCGAACTGAATAAAATTACATATTTTCATTCTCAGAGAGTCTAGAAAGGAGAGTCTGAGAAATTCTCAATTTATTATTCAGGCTGAAAGTCGTTTGCAACGGCTTTTTTTTTATATTTATCAGAAGATAATACAAAGCTTCAGCAACAAATCATATAAATGCAGATTAACACAACAAACCTTTTAAATTTTATCACGTATAAACCTGGTAGAGTAGTGTCAGTATAATGGATCGTTTAATCAGATTTTTAACTAAAAGGGTAATCCCGTTCATCAAGGAGAAAAATCTTCTTGGCTTCATATTGAGGATTGGAGATATCCTGGCCGTTACCCTTGCATTTCAGCTTTCATATTTTATAAATTACTTTGAAACGGGAGGATTGTTTTTTTCAAATCTTACAATACTGTGGATCTATCTCCTGGTCGCGCCCTTCTGGCTAATAATACTTTATCTTCTTGACGCGATTGATATACCCAGAACAAAACGCTACAGCACGGTATTTTTCGAATACCTGCAGTCAACCGCACTGGTTTTCCTGCTTCTCCTTGTCTTCTATTTCCTGTTCAAGCTACACGATATCTCACGTCTTTTCCTCATAGAAGCAGCGGCTTTCGGCTTCCTCTTCCTCTTCCTGATAAGACTGGCGGAATATTATCTTTTCCGGATATACCGTTCCAAAGGTTATAATTACCGCAATACGGTACTGATTGCCGATGACTCCTCAATCCCCTTTATTGAGAACCTTTTTGAAAACAAGGAGTGGGGGTATCGTGTGATACTGATCTATTCCAGTTCCCCGGCAGTAATAAAGAAATACCAGAATTCCATTGAAGTCCTGCCGGAGAGATCAGGAAAATCGCTTTACGATTTTATGGAAATAGAACCCATAGACGAAGTAATGTATGTAAGGGAAAAAATTGTACCTTCCGATATCAGGAATATTCTAAGATCATGTGAGGAACTGGGTGTTATATTCAGGCTGATGCATGACGAAACAAGCCTGAATCTTTCAAATGCTGTAAATACAGTCATAGGGAACAGGAATTTCCTTACATTCATCAATATTCCATACCGTCCTTCTGCGCTGGCATTTAAAAAGGTTACTGACATTTTTTTCTCACTTCTCGCGCTGATACTGCTTTCACCCGTGATGATAATTATTGCACTGGCAATCAAATTTACTTCCAAGGGCCCGGTGATCTATAAACAGGCGAGGGTGGGTCTGAGAGGAAGACAGTTCAATCTGTACAAGTTTCGGACAATGGTATCCGGTGCCGAAAGCCTGAGGAAGGATCTTCTGATGCACAATGAAGCTGACGGACCGGTATTTAAGATTAAGGACGACCCGAGAATTACAAAAGTGGGTAAACTGCTGCGCAAAACAGGTCTCGATGAACTGCCACAGCTGCTCAATGTGCTGAAGGGAGAAATGTCACTAATAGGTCCGCGGCCGCCTCTTCAGGAAGAAACTGTTCACTACAAGAGATGGCAGCTCCGGCGGCTTTCTGTCAAACCCGGCCTTTCATGCTTCTGGCAGATAAAACCCGAGAGAAACAATATTAAGTTTGAGAAATGGATGGAACTGGACCTGGCATATATTGACAACTGGTCACCCAGGCTCGATTTCGTCATTCTCCTGAAAACCGTTAAGACCATCTTTCACAGAACGGGATCATAAAATTCAGGGTTTATTCAGGATTCATTACAACTTGCTCTGATCCTTTAAATATTTTTCATAGACTTCACGCAATCCGGCATCAAGATTGTATCTGTGTCTGAATCCCAGATTCCTCAGTATCGTAATATCCGTAGCCTTCCGCATTGTACCGTCAGGCCTGGAAGTGTCAAACACTATCTCACCCCTGAATCCGATCATTTCCCTGATCCTGTATGCCAGATCCCTGATTGTAATTTCCTCTCCCGTACCAATATTAATAAAATGCGGTGCTTTGTAACCGTCTTCCTTTCCGGTCCGGTGCAGATTTACAATATCTGTTGCACTGACCCTCTCCATGGTATAAATACATGCCCTGGCCATGTCGTCGGAATGCATAAATTCACGATACGGGGCACCCGTTCCCCAAACCGACACAATGACCTTCTTACCGGCTTTTGCTCCGGTACCGTTTTCAAAACCGGTTCTGACCTCCACACCGTATTTCCCCAGAACACTGATGATCCCGTCATCACCGGGATCTTCACCGGGACCCTCACCGGACTCTTCCCCGATACCTTCAAGCGGATACTTTTTCAGATCCTTCCTGACAGCTTCCATGTCTCCCTCCTCCAGACATTTGCCAAGATGAATCTTTCTCATCAGAGCAGGCAGCACATGCGACTTTTCCAGATTATAATTATCACCCGGACCATACAGATTTGTCGGCATCACCGCAATAAAATCCGTACCATACTGCATATTAAAAGATTCACAGGTTTTCAGGCCAGCTATTTTGGCAATGGCATAAGGTTCATTGGTATATTCAAGTTCTGA
>JAAYJR010000006.1 GCA_012522835.1 Bacteroidales bacterium | reverse complement strand
TAATAGAGCTTACTGGATTGAGGCGGTTGGGGAAAACTACATTGTTTCTTCAGGTAATAAATACCCTGCTTGATCGAAATGTTGAACCGCAAAGAATATGGTATTTTTCTTTTGATGAGAATAAATATGATTTGGATGAACTTTTTACAGCTTTTAGGACCCAAACCCGAAAGGATTTCAATTCAGACAAAATATTTATTTTTTTTGATGAAATTCAGAAACTGGAAGGATTTCAATCTCAATTGAAAGTTTACTACGATCTATATCCCAATCTTAAATTTTTCATTTCCGGCTCAACATCACTATATATAAAGAAAAAAACACAGGAGAGCCTGGCAGGAAGGGTTTTTTCGTTTGAGTTGAACCCGCTTGATTTTGAAGAATACCTCCATTTCAGAAACAGGAATAATTACTTCGAAAATCCGGAAATGTATCATTCTGAATTGAAAATTGAATTTGAAAATTATTTATCCAGGCAATTTATTGAAACAGTTAATATGACTGATGATTCATTAGTTCAGGAATATTTACTGGGAATCATTAAAAAGATTGTTTTCGAAGACATTCCAATCATTTTTACGGTTGACAACCCTGAAATTTTGTATGCCATTGTAAAAATAGTTGCCGAAAATCCGGGAATTTATCTTCATTACGAAAATCTGGCCAATGATTTAAAAATAACATCAAAAACAGTTAGTAAATATATAAGTATCCTTGAGCAGGCATTTGTGGTGAAAATCCTTTATAACTATTCTGCCAATCAACTTACATCTGAAAAAAAATTAAAACGGATTTATCTCTCTTCTTCCTCTTTCTGTCCTGCAGTCAGCGGAAGCATATATGATTTTCAAAAAACAGGATTACTTGTTGAAAATGCTTTACTATCGCTAAAGTCCTGGCAGTTTTTTTGGCGTGATGCATACAATCATGAAGTTGATTTTGTTGAGATAAAAAACAAACAAATACTTCCCGTGGAAGTGAAGTATAAAACCAAGATCAGAAACAGCGATTTTAATAACCTGTTTCTTTTTTGCAGAAAGTTTCATCTGCCAAAAGCAGTTATCCTCCTTAACACGATTGAAAACCAAACAATTGAATTCAAAGGATTAACGATAGAAATGAAACCGGTTTTCAGTGCAATGACTGACTGATTTCCTGTGTTTTAAAATAATGCGTACCGGGCCATATTGAGATGCATCCGGGCAAAAACGATCACAATGAGTTTATCGATCTCTTCGGGAGTTGATTATTTGTGTTGTATCACGGATTGCCGGGAAATTAAATTTCGCCTTGATTTTTTTATGAAATATATATAAACTCGCCTTGATTTTTTGTGATATATTGCCTTTATTTGCCTTGACTTTTTCGAATATTTTATCTAATTTAGCCTTGATTTTTAATGAAATTTTATGAGAAGGGCTATATTAAGCATATTAAAGAACTGGAAATCAGCAAAAAATCGAAAAGTGTTGATCTTACGGGGAGCAAGACAGGTAGGGAAAACCTATATTGTGAGAGAATTAGCAAAGGATTTTGATTATTTTTTAGAGGTTAACTTTGAAAAAGATACCGATGTAAAACATTTTTTCGAACAGAACCTTGATCCGGTCAGAATATGTACAAACTTGTCGGCATACTATGGAATTCCTGTTACTGATGGCAAAACACTACTTTTTTTTGATGAAATTCAAAGTTGTTCAAAGGCGATACAGTCGCTCCGCTTTTTTTATGAATCGAAACCAGGGTTGCATGTAATTGCTGCAGGTTCTCTGCTCGAGTTTGTTTTGGAGGATTTAACATCCTGGGGTGTTGGCCGTATCCGGTCATTGTATATGTATCCTATGTCGTTCGACGAATTTCTTTTAGCTAATAACGAGGATGCCCTGATAGAATTAAAAAAAAATGCATCAGAATTAAATCCGTTAAATCAGGCGTTTCATGAAAAACTAAAAGACTATCTGAAAAAATTTTTAATAATCGGCGGGATGCCGGAGGCGATACAAGCATTTATAAGCAACAAAACCGATATAAATGCAATACAAAATATTTTGGCAGATATAACGATTTCGTACAACGATGATTTTGCTAAATATAAAAGCCGGGTTTCGGTTTTGCAT
>JAAYJR010000268.1 GCA_012522835.1 Bacteroidales bacterium | reverse complement strand
CGACATCAGTATCTTCAAAAGAAACCGGAAGTAAATTTATCCGGCTTTCGCTATCAGACACAATTAAAAATAGTGAGGGGTATGTACTGAAGATCAGGAAAAACGGAGTAGAGATAGCCGGAGCTGACGAGGCCGGTGTTTTTTATGGCATACAATCTTTGTTGCAGATGATGCCCCCTTCTGCGGGTCAAATGGAGCAAATATCTGTACAATGTGCAGATATAGCAGATTTCCCGCGTTTTAAATGGCGGGGACAGCATCTGGATGTTGCCAGGCATTTTTTCCCGGTTGAATATGTAAAAAATTTCATTGATGTTATGGCAATGCAAAAATTGAATACCTTGCACTGGCATCTTACGGAGGACCAGGGATGGCGAATCGAAATTAAAAAATATCCGAAACTTACCGAAATAGGTGCATGGAGGGATAGTACCATAATTGGTTATAATTCACAATATCCACCTCAATACAAAAAGGAAAGGTATGGTGGTTTTTATACTCAGGATGAGATAAGGGAAGTTGTAAAATATGCAAAGGAAAGGCATATTACTGTAGTGCCTGAAATAGAAATGCCGGGGCATTGCCTCTCTGCGCTGGCAGCTTATCCGGAATTATCCTGCACAGGAGGACCGTTCAGTGTGGCTCCCAAATGGGGAATTTTTGAAGATGTTTTTTGTGCAGGTAAAGAAGATACATATAAGTTTCTGATTGATGTTCTTGATGAAGTTATTCAGCTATTTCCTGATGAATATTTTCATATCGGAGGTGATGAAGTACCAAAAGCACGTTGGGAGAAGTGTAAGGATTGTCAGAGAAAAATACGGGAAGAAGGATTGAAGGATGAACATGAGCTGCAGAGTTACTTTGTTAAGCGGATTGAAAAGTACCTGCACAGTAAAGGGAAAAAGCTGATCGGATGGGATGAAATTCTTGAAGGAGGCCTTCCGGAAAGGGCAATTGTTATGTCATGGAGAGGTATGGATGGCGGAATTGCTGCAGCCAGGGCTCATCACTATACTGTAATGACACCCTGGACTCCCTGCTACTTTTATGTATATCAGGGCAAATACAGAGAACCTGTTGCCGGAGGCAATTATACTTTATTAAGTGATGTATATGAATTTGATCCGCTTCCGCAGGAGCTCAATGAAGAGGAGGTGAAATATATATTGGGCGGACAGGGTTGTGCATGGGCTGAATATATGCCAAATGAAGATATTGCTGAATATATGATCTTTCCAAGACTGTCTGCACTCTCTGAAGTGCTTTGGTCAGTTAAATCGCAAAAGGACTGGGATGATTTTCTTAAAAGAATGGATGACCACTATCTCAGGCTGGATTACTTTAATATTAATTACCGGGTTGATTATCCGGCTAACTATGGTTTTATTAACCGTTATTTATCAGAAAATGTTGAGATTACCCTAAGTAATGTTGTCAATGATAGTGAGATAAGGTACACTATCGACGGGAGTGACCCTGTTGATTCATCCCCCCTCTACACAGAGCCTTTTACCCTGAACCTTCACTCTGGCAGTCCGGTTGTGCTCAAATCAAGGACTTTTATGCCAAACGGACGAAAAAGCGCTGTGCATGAAGGGGTATTTGAAAAGCTGGAGTGGCAGCTATCTGTTGATGCAGCAGAGGTTGAATCCGGCCTTAATTTTCAATATTTTGAAAAAGAGATACTTTCTGTTGATGATATAACCGGTAATAGTGACAAAAAAGGTATCATTGAAAATATAAAATTTCCGGATAACGTGGCAGATAACTTTTTTGCCATAATATACGAAGGTTATATAGAAGTTCCTGAAAAAGCTGTATATGATTTCAATCTTTCCACATCATCCGGTAAAGGAGTCCTGATGATAGGAAATATGAATGTGGTGGATAATACGGATGAACTTCCAAGATATTATCAGGGGACCGGAAAAATAGCACTGGAGAAGGGATTCCATAAGTTCAGTTTAACCTATTTGACAACAATCCATAAAGCCGGATTAAAACTGGGCTGTACATATAATGACCAGAAAACAGAGGATATACCTGCGTCCTGGTTTTTTCATTAATATAATTTTTCAATGATCCGGTGCCTTTTTGCAAAATTGTATAGGGGTCAATGCAGATTTTATTTAGAATCTCCTGATAAGGCATGGAGTTTTAAATATATCACACCTTTTCAGGGATTGCATAATTATTCCTGTAATGCTTTTTCAGTAATTTATTGGCTTCATCGTTATCAATAAATTGTTCATTGTCCGGGTCCAACAGCAGTTGCTTATTACCAGTATGGTATGCAATATTGGCAAAATGTACCAGGGATGCGCTCAGATGGGCCTGTTCAAGCGTGCTGTTAGGGCGTTTTCTGTTTTTTATACACTCAATAAAATTTACATGATGATCCAATTCAGAATGTATTCCTCCCGATTGAGCTAATATCTCACCGCCGGGTCCGAATACCTGCCAACCCCCACCCTGCCGTCCGAGATACATCACCCCTCCGGTGCCATATATCTCAATTCTGGTGGCATTTGTATTCCACAGAGGAAAACGATTCTGATCCATTCTGATATCATTTGGGGTTTTTGACATATATTTTGCAGCATTTCCACTGAGACAGTTAATCGCAAATTCTTTATAATCGTAAGTAATATTCTGAATTTCAGGTACTTCGCTTTCTGAATTGTATACATGGTTGCCTCCCCAACAATAAATAGATTCCGGATGCAACGGGTCGCCTAAAACCATACGGGTCAGATCCAGTTGATGACTTGCATCGTTCATTAATCCAGGACTGAAGTCCCGGAAGTAATGCCAGCCTTTATGTGCACCGGGATTATAAGGACGATAAGGAGCAGGGCCCAGCCATGCATCCCAATCCAGGGTATCAGGGATTTTTTCATCAGGAAGTGGTTGCCATTTTTTCCCTCCCATCAGGTTAAAAATATTAATATGCATGATCTGTCCTAATTTGCCTCCCAAAATGTAATCCCTGGCCTCGTTGTTATAATTTCCGCTTCTGTTTTGCAGTCCGACCTGAACTACTCTTTTATATCTTTTTTCTGCTTCGATCATTTTTTTGCCTTCCCAGACACAGGCAGTTGGCGTTTTCTCCAGGTATACGTCTTTTCCGGCCTGACATGCCAGGATTGTGGCAAGTGCGTGCCAGTGGTCGGGAGTTGATATGTATACGGCATCAATATCAGGATCATCCAAAATTTCTTTCATGTTTCTCGTAGCTTCAGGAAGATATCCAAGTTTTTTGTTTATTTCCTTCACTGCCTTTTCAGACCTGAGATCATCCACATCACATACTGATTTTATTTCAACATTTGAATTCATATCACAGCAGTTGAGGCCATTGGCCAACCCTCTTCCACCAGATCCAATAAGTCCCAGAACAACCTTATCATTCGCTCCCCTGCATGACTTGGTAAGTAATCCTACAGCTCCCAGCGAGGCTCCGCAGGTACCAATTATTGTATTTCCTATAAAATCACGTCTTCTCATCTGTGAATATTTTTTGTTTAGTAACCTTTAGTCTGTCATATCTCATTATGAATAACTTAAAGGTAATAATCCAAAGTTAATTAATAACTTTATTTTGTTATAAAAAATTCAATTTATTTCTGTTTTTTTGTGTGTCTTTGGTGTATTACAGGGATTTTGTCATTATTTGAATCCGTCAGCTGAAGCAGACGGCATGGAATAAGGCTATTATGTAGTTGTGGAAAGTATTTGGATTTTACTGCCAGTAAAAAGGTGATGATATAGTTGCCGGATAAAATAGTTTTTATTTAGCTGCCGGAAAAATTCAATTGATTGTTAGTTAATAGATGTTGCACATGAAAAAATTTTATAAATCTGACATAAGCGAGGTACTGAAAGAATTTCGGACCAATGAAGCTGCCGGACTTACAATTGCCGAGGCAAAACGAAGGATTGGGGAATACGGACTAAATGTTCTTAAATCTAAAAAAAGAAAAAGCTTTCTGCGGATGTTTATCGAGCAGTTTAAAAGCTTTATGATCATTATTCTTCTGATAGCTGCTGCAATTTCCGCAATAGTGGGTATCACAGAAGGCGAAGGGCTGTTTGATACATTTATAATTTTAGGCATTCTTGTCCTGAATGCATTTATCGGGGCATACCAGGAGCAGAAAGCAGAAAATTCACTTGATGCTCTTAAAAATTTGGCTGCTCCGGAGACGAAAGTGCTACGCGACGGGATTATCTCGGTCATTCCTTCCCGGGAAGTAGTTCCCGGGGATATTGTCATTATAGAGACCGGATCGGTTGTCCCGGCTGATATGAGGCTGATTGAAGCTGTTAATTTAAAAATACAGGAGTCCGCCCTCACCGGAGAATCTCTTGCCGTTGATAAAAAATCAGAAATACTGACGGGAGAAAAGGATATAGCCCTTGGTGACAGGATCAATATGGCTTTTTCAAGCAGTCTGGTAACCTACGGACGGGGCCGCGGTGTTGTAACAGCTACCGGTATGCAAACGGAAGTCGGAAAAATAGCTGACCTGCTGGCCCGGACAGTCGATACAGAAACACCGATGAGCAGACGCCTTGAACAGCTTGGTAAGATGCTGGGCATTGTCGCCCTGGTTATTTGCGCTGTAATTTTTGTAGTAGGAATATTATATGGAAACTCTGTCCTTGATATGTTCATGACAGCTGTGAGCCTTGCTGTTGCTGCAATTCCTGAAGGACTTCCTGCTGTCTCTACTGTTGTCCTGGCAATTGGAGTGCAAAGGATGGTTAAGAAAAATGCTATCATCCGCAACCTGCCATCAGTCGAAACTCTTGGCAGTGCCACTGTTATTTGCTCTGATAAAACCGGTACACTGACACAGAATAAGATGACAGTTGCTGAATTATTTGTGAGCAATCAAATTAAAATTATTGACAGGTCAGTTACACCTGGCGAACTTAGTAAAGAAGAACAAAATCTCGTAAATGCTGCAGTACTGTGTACCGATGCGCAGATAGGCAAGAATGAAAATGGAAATGTGACTTTTACAGGAGACCCTACTGAAACTGCCCTGCTTGAGCTTGGCCTCTTTTATGGGGTAAATAAAAATCAATTGGAACAGTCACAGTCCAGAATTTCTGAAATTCCTTTCGACTCAGAACGAAAGAGGATGACCACTGTAAACAGGATAAATGAAAAACTATTTAGGGTTAATGTAAAAGGGGGACTGGATGAAATTTTAGCAGTTTGCACAAAATTAGTTGCTGACGGGGAGGTAAGGCCACTTACCCCGGCTGATAAAGAAAAAATAAGCCGTGAAAACGAAAGAATGGCTAGCTCTGCCCTTCGGGTTCTGGCAATGGCAATTAAAGATATTGCAAAGTTGCCTGAAAAGATCAATATCAGCACTTTGGAAAATGACCTTACCTTTGTTGGATTTGTCGGAATGATAGATCCTCCCCGGCCGGAGGTCATAGAGGCTGTCTCACGTTGCACCACAGCAGGTATTAAACCGGTAATGATAACAGGTGATCATAAGATTACAGCTATGGCGATTGCAAAGGCAACCGGAATATTTAAAGATGGCGATCTTGCCATTACAGGTACAGAGCTTGAAGAACTGGATGAGGACCTTTTCAGAAATGAGGTAGCCGGATATTCTGTATACGCACGGGTTGCCCCGGAACATAAAGTTAAAATTGTAAAAGCCTGGCAGTCGCACAATGAGGTAGTTGCAATGACAGGTGACGGTGTTAATGATGCTCCTGCCCTTAAACAGGCGGATATCGGGGCAGCAATGGGTATTGTCGGGACAGATGTGGCTAAAGGGGCTGCTGACATGGTACTTACAGACGATAACTTTGCAACTATAGTTTCAGCAGTTGAAGAAGGGAGAAGAATATATGACAATATACTGAAAGCTATTCAGTTTCTATTGTCAACTAATGTGGGTGAGATATTCCTGATCCTGACTGCATCTGTATTCAATATTGGAAATCCTTTGCTGCCAATCCATATACTTTGGGTCAACCTGGTGACTGATAGCCTTCCTGCACTTGCACTGAGCCTTGATCCTGCCGATAAAAATATCATGAAAAGAAAACCCCGTAATTCAAAAGCCGGGTTCATGACCAAAGGGATGATCTGGAGAGTGATGTACCAGGGGTTAATGATAGGAACAATTCCATTGGTGGCTTATGTAATCGGACTGCGTGACGGAGGCGAAACACTGGGAAGGACTATGGCTTTCTCTTCACTGATATTTGCCCAGCTGATACATGTCAGAAACCTTCACTCCAATTCAATGTCTTCGCTGGCAATAAATCCTCTAAGAAATAAGCCACTCATCGGAGCTATTATTGTTTCTGCCCTTATGGCGCTCGCTGTTTTATTAATTCCGCCCTTCAGTGAGGCCTTCAGGCTTACATCAATGGATGGGAAACATTGGTTGATCGTGCTGCTGATGTCATTGATTCCGTTGGTCGTTGTAGATCTGTTTAAACTGCTAAAAATAAATGGTGTAAAGAGCGATATGTAAACCGGATTTTAATGTTATTGCCATAAATTTCATATTTTTGAAGCTCAAACAGACTGATAGTTATTGATGATTCTGATAAAGCTTGGCATATTGCTTACCGGATTTACTTATGCCGGGTTACTTCCGTTTGCGGTAAAACGAAGTCTTAATCATGTTGATTTCGATCCACAAAAGGAGACATTGAGTTTTCTGAGTAATAAAAACCTCTATGAAAAAAGATTTGTTTCCGGGTATAAACGGATGCTTTTCACTACTGCTATCCTGAATTATTTTTTCTTCTGGCTCCTTTCTGAATTTTACGACCTCGGAGAATATGAAGCATTTATGAAGCAGATTGATTATAGCTTTGCATTCCTGGCTCTCCTGGCATTTGTACCGCACAATATTAAGCCTTACAGCTTTAAAAATCTTCAGTCATCTATTCAAAGGTTTATTCATAATATTTTGGCGATTATAGTTTTTATTACGCTTCCGGTGCTTATTATAATGTTTCAGACAGCAATAATGGATAATCTCTATTTTATGGGTATTTCCGGATTGGCTATTATATCTGTAGTTATAATCCTGACTTTTTTGTTTACGATAACCAAGGGTATCAACGGCGTTACAGAGATTATATTTATTAACGGAATAAGTATCTGGAGTATCTATGTCACCATTCTTACATTTATCAAATAAAACAAAACTTATAATTCCGGCTGAATTTTATAAAGCCAAATAAAATTAATTAAAAAGCGTTCACTACTTTTATAGCTGATTAAATAGTAACTTCTGGTTATGGAAAATCGAACCCGGAAAGCACAAAGAGCTACATGGACCGGTTTTTTTGTCAACCTGCTTCTGTCAATTGGCAAACTGGCAGCAGGTATATTCGGTCATAGTACTGCCCTGATAGCAGATGGTGTACATTCATTTTCTGATTCAGGTACCGATATCATAGTACTGGGTTTTGTCAGGGTCTCAGAAAAAGAGAGCGATAAAAATCATAAATACGGCCATGGAAAATATGAAACGTTTGCTACTCTGATAATTAGCCTTACACTTTTGTTGGTTGGAGTAGGAATATGCTGGAGCGGTATTCAGAATATAATAAAATCATTATCGGGAGGATATTTGATACAACCTTCAGGTATGGCTCTAATTGCAGCATTTGTATCAGTTATCACTAAAGAATGGCTTTATCAATATACTCTCCGGATTGGCAAATCCATCAACAACCAGGCTGTTATTGCAAATGCATGGCATCATCGTTCTGATGCTTTGTCAAGTATTGGTACCTTGCTCGGTGTGGGTGGTGCCATTTTCCTGGGTGAGAAATGGCGGATATTGGACCCTTTGGCAGGGGTAATTGTAAGTTTCTTTATAATTCAAATTGCTGTAAAAATCGGACTGCCAAGTGCAAAAGAACTTATGGAGACCGCCCTGCCTGACGAAATAGAGGATGAGATTACGTCTATAATCAATAAAACCCCGGGGGTTAAAGATTCTCACAAGTTGAAAACCCGTAAGATTGGTAATATTTATGCAATTGATATTCACATTAAACTGGATGGTAACCTTTCATTGACAGAGTCGCATGATATAGCCACAGTTGTTGAACAAAAACTCTTTGTCAGATTTGGAAGACAGACACATATAAATATTCATATGGAACCATACAAGTCGTTGTAAAAATCATTTTGCCGAAAACTTTCGTTTTAACGCTATTAGCAGGTGTCAAAAATTGTTGCTTTTTATAGTAAAAAGTTTATATTTAAACTGGCAAAAATAAAATGAATGATCTTTCACTCATCTTTTGAATATACCTATCTGTGGCTGCCTTTTATCGGATTTATTATTGGGCTGGCAGCCTCAATGATAGGAAGTGGTGGCGGTTTTTTCTTTCTTCCGGTTCTTATTCTCATTTTCAAATTACCTGCACAAATAGCTGTGGCAACTTCACTGGCAGCAACACTGCCGATCTGTATTGTCGGTTCATTCAGCCATTACCGGAATGATAATATTAATTTCCGAATGGGACTGTTATTTATAATAACAGGATTTTTAGGTGCAATAACCGGAGCATGGATAACGAGTTTAGTCACAACCCCGCAGCTAAAAACCGGATTTGGAATTTATTCTCTTCTTATTGCTGTTCCTCTGCTCGTGAATTACAGAAGATATAAAAAGAGTAAGATACCGAAACTACCGGTACCTAAAGGATTAAGTATTAAAAAAATCTCCAGGGGATCATTTTACGGACTGCTTTCGGGAGTTATAACAGGTTCATTCGGGACCAGCGGGGCTGCACCTGTACTGGCAGGTTTATTGTCGCTGCAAATGCCTGTCAGGCTGGTTGCGGGAACCTCACTACTCATAATCCTTATTAATACGATTTCAGCTTTAGGGGCACATTTTCTTGTGGGTGAAATTGATATGACTATCGTATACTTTCTTGCTTCCGGTTCGGTAATAGGGGCATTTGCCGGGCCGGTATTACTT
>JAAYJR010000559.1 GCA_012522835.1 Bacteroidales bacterium | reverse complement strand
CTCTATGATCTCCGTGAACACAAACATTTCGGGATGGAAATTGCCCTTCCTGGCAAGCTCCTTAATACCACTTGAAAAGGAAGCGCCGATAAGGACTCCGGCTCCTGCCATAATTAATATCAGCCGTTTTGGGGCAGCATTTGAACCAAAGGCGGAGTTAAGAAAGTTAACAGCATCATTACTTACACCTACAATTAAATCGGATATAGCCAGTGCGAAGAGGATCACAACTATGATAAGGTAAAAATTCTCCATCAATAAATTATTTATGAGGCAAAAAATTTAATTGCGAATTAAGCCTTAATAAATTACTAAAATATTAAAAAAACATTAACTAACCATGAATTTACTGTTAATCAATAACAACTATATTTTTTATACTTTTGAGCCATTAATTTGACAGAGATCAGTTAAAGTAAATTTCAGATTATATGAAAACATATTCTTCCAGGCAACTGACTGTAAATATTTCGATTATCCTAACAGTACTTTTTTTATTTTTTTTGTTGTTAACTCATTGGTTAGCAACGGCATGGATATTAATAATTATATTTTCAATACTTTTTTTCCTTGTCTCTTATTATTATGTCTATCATATGATAAACAGGTATATTTTGGAAAAGATAAAACCGGTTTATAAAACCATTAAGGATTTACCTGTAAGTGGAAGGAAAATGGAAGAAAAATCAATGGATTCAACCAATTTGCTTTCAAATGTTAAATTTGAAGTTGAAGAGTGGGCGAAGAATCAATTGAAAGAGATAGAGAGGCTGAAGGATATGGAACGTTACCGTAAAGAGTTCGTGGGGAACGTTTCTCATGAGTTGAAAACACCAATATTTAATATTCAGGGTTATATTCTGACTCTTTTGGAAGGAGGAATCTATGATCCGAAGATAAATCTGCTTTATCTCAAGCGGACCGAAAAAAGTATTGACCGAATGATCTCAATTGTTGAGGATCTGGAATCAATTACCAAACTTGAATCGGGTGAACTGAAGCTTAATATGGTTAGTTTTGATATAGTCAAAACAGTAAAAGATGTATTTGAGATGGAGCAGTGGCAGGCCGAGGAGAGGGAAATATCCCTTGAAATGCCCAATATTCCCTCAAAACCTGTTTTTGTCAGAGCTGATAAAAACCGGATACTTGAAGTTTTGACTAATTTAATTGTGAACGGAATAAAATATGGCAGTAAAGGCGGATATGTTCATGTTTCTTTTTATGATCTCGAAGAACACATTATGGTTGAGGTGACTGATAACGGGAGTGGTGTGGAAAAGGAACAGCTGCCCCGAATATTTGAAAGGTTTTACCGCGTTGATAAATCGCGGTCCAGTGAACAGGGAGGTACAGGCCTTGGCCTTTCAATTGTCAAGCACATAATTGAGGCACATAATCAGTCGATCAATGTGAGAAGTGTAATTGACCAGGGAACAACTTTTAATTTTACACTTGAAAAAGCCAAATTATAACGGTAACTTTGTGGAAAGCGTAAATTGAAATTTATATTAATAATGAATGATAAAAAATTAAAAATCCTTCTTGTTGATGATGAGTCTGATATCCTTGAATTTATCAGTTATAATCTTGAAAAGGAGGGATATATTGTATATACTGCCAATAATGGGGCAGATGCAATTGAACTTGCTGAAAAGCACCAGCCTAATCTCATATTACTTGATGTAATGATGCCAGAGATGGATGGAATAACAGCATGTGAAGAGATTCGAAAGATCCCAACCCTGGGCAGCACACTGATAGCATTCCTGACAGCAAGAGGTGAAGACTATTCGCAAATTGCAGGATTTGAGGCAGGTGCAGATGATTACATTACAAAACCGGTAAGGCCCAAAGTTCTTCTCAGCAGAGTAAAAGCATTATTGAAACGTACTATTGAGAGCAGTGCTGTCAGTTATTCTGAATCACAGGGAGTTCTTAATATAGGTAATCTTTCAATAGATAAAGAGCGTTATCTGATTCGCATAGGTGATAATGAGATGGTACTTCCCCGGAAAGAGTTCGAATTATTATCACTGCTTGTATCCAAACCCTCAAAGGTCTTTACCCGTGAAGAGATATACTCTTCCGTATGGGGAGAGAATGTTGTAGTAGGTGATCGGACAATCGATGTACATATCCGGAAATTAAGGGAAAAAATTGGAAATGAACATATAAAAACTCTGAAAGGAGTAGGTTATAAATTTGTTGAATAGCTCACCCTTGTAGTTTCACTCTTTATAATTGTTTTCGAAGCCTGGCTACGGGAATATTTAATTGCTCCCTGTATTTGGCAACTGTGCGTCGGGCAATATTGTAAGATTTTTCTTTGAGTATCAGGGCCAGTTTTTCATCAGTAAGGGGCTTTTGTTTATCTTCATTATCGATACAATCCTGAAGAATACTTTTTATTTCACGTGTTGAGACCTCCTCCCCGTCATCTTTCTGAAGTCCTTCTGAAAAAAAGTATTTTAAAGGGAAGATACCAAAGTGTGTCTGTATATATTTGCTGTTTGACACTCTTGAAATAGTCGATATATCAAGACCTGTCTTAATTGCAATATCTTTTAAGATCATTGGGCGCATTTTGGTTTCATCGCCATCCTTAAAAAATTCTTTTTGAAAATTTATTATCTCCAACATCGTCAGCAACAGGGTATTGTTTCTTTGGGTAATAGCGTCGATGAACCATTTCGCTGAATCAATTTTCTGTTTTACGAAGGTCAGGGCATCTTTTTGGTCTTTCGATTTTTTCTTTTGTTGCCTGGCCAGGGCACGCATCATCTCCAGATATGTATCATTGATTTTCAGATCCGGTACGTTTTGCTGGTTTAATGAAAGATTAAGTTCACCGTCTATATTATCAAGAATAAAATCAGGAATAATGTGCTGATTTGATTTATTTTGCGGATTACTGTAAGCACTTCCCGGTTTAGGATTGAGTCTCAGGATCTCATCTATACCCTCCTTCAATTCTTCGTCAGAAAGATCGAGTTTCTTCTTTATCTTATCGTAATGTTTTTTAGTAAATTCCTCGAAGGAGGATTTAATAATTGTTAATGCGAGATCTTTATGGTTTCCCTTCTTTCTTTTCAGCTGAAGCAGCAAACACTCTTTCAGATTACGTGCACCTACACCCGGGGGATCAAAATCCTGAATGATTTTAAGGATCTCCTCAAGTTTCTCTTTTCTTACTTCCAGGTTAAGATTAAAAGCCAGGTCATCACTTATTGAGTACAGATCACGCCGCAGATAACCGTCGTCATCAATATTACCGATCATATATTCTGCCAGTTTTCTGTCCTCTTCATCAATTTGAACCATGCCCAGCTGATCTTTCAGATTCTCATGGAAAGTTGTACCCACAGAAAATGGTATCTCTGTATATGAATCGTTTTTGGAATAATTATTTGCAGCCGTTTTATAAGATGGTATATCGTCGTCATCTGATATATAGTCGTCAAACGAAAACTCATCATTGTCGATGTCGTTATTCTGATCCTGGTCGTTACCGTCTGATTCCTCTTTTGTTGCGGAATTATCCCAATCAATTTCAAGGACAGGATTTTCCTCAACTTCTTTTTTTATTCTTTGTTCAAGTTGCATAGTAGGGATTTCCAAAAGCTTAATCACCTGAATTTGCTGAGGTGAAAGTTTTTGTAATAACTTTTGCTGTAATGAAAGCTTCTGTTCCATTTCCCTGATAATAAACTATGTAAATTTACTAATTTTTTTAAGGTACCTGAACATAAAGGTTTAGAATTCTGCATTTTTAGGTGTCCTGGGAAAAGCAATAACATCGCGGATGTTCCCCATTCCGGTAGTAAATTGTACGAATCTTTCAAATCCGAGTCCGAAACCGCTGTGTACAACGCTTCCAAATCTGCGTGTGTCGAGGTACCACCACATTTCACTGGTTGGTATATTCATCTCTTTCATGCGGGTTTCCAGTTTTTCAAGACTCTCTTCCCTTTGTGATCCTCCGATTATCTCGCCGATTTGTGGAAATAATACATCCATTGCCCTGACTGTTTTATTATCGTCATTTTGTTTCATGTAAAATGCTTTTATCTCTTTTGGATAATCTGTTAAAATGACAGGGCATTTGAAATGCCTTTCGACAAGATACCTTTCGTGTTCACTCTGCAGGTCAATCCCCCATTCAACAGGGAATTGAAATTTATTCTTTTTGTAGGGTTTAGAATTTTTCAGTATATTAATAGCTTCAGTATAGGTGATCCGGATAAATTTACTATTCACCACAAATTCCAGTTTCTCAATAAGGTCCATTGACCTTTGGTCTTTTGGTTTCTCTTTTTCTTCGTTGGCCAGCCTGTCAGCCAGGAAATGTAAATCATCCCTGCAATTTTCAAGAGCATATTTGATAAGGTATTTTAGAAATTCTTCAGCCAGGTCCATATTGTCGGTCAGGTCATAAAAGGCCATTTCCGGCTCAATCATCCAAAATTCAGACAGGTGTCTTGTTGTGTTTGAGTTTTCTGCACGGAATGTTGGGCCGAATGTATATATTTCGCCCAGGGCAAGTGCACCAAGTTCTCCTTCGAGTTGACCAGAAACAGTCAGGTTGGTGGGCCTGCCAAAAAAATCTTTACTGTAATCTACATGGCCGTTATCCTGTAAAGGCGGATTAACAGGATCGAGTACAGTAACCCTGAACATCTGTCCAGCCCCTTCGGCATCGCTTGCTGTTATTATCGGAGTATGCAGGTAATAAAAACCCTTTTCATTGAAATATTTGTGTATGGCAAATGCCATTGCGTGACGAATTCTGAATATGGCACCGAAAGTATTGGTTCGAAATCTGAGATGGGCATTTTCACGTAAAAATTCAAGAGTATGTTTTTTTGGCTGTATTGGGAATTTATCGGGATCTGCCAGGCCGAGAACCTCAATTTTATCAGCATTAAGTTCAAGGCTTTGTCCGCTGCCCTGTGATTCGGTTAGTGTACCTTCCACTGCAAGGGCAGTTCCTGTATTAACTGTCTATAAAAGTTGTCCCCCGAATCTGTCTGTATCGGCTACTACCTGAAAGCTGTATATGGCAGAATCATCATTAATATTGATGAAGGTTACGTTTTTACTGGCTCTTTTTGTTCTGCCCCAGCCTTTTACCAGTGATTTATCACCGGGTTTACCATTTTTCAGTATCTCTTTTACTTTCTCTCGTTTCATGATTGGCAATATGAGAATTAAAGG
>JAAYJR010000301.1 GCA_012522835.1 Bacteroidales bacterium | reverse complement strand
GTGGTAAAGGTTTTTGTTTACAATGTTTTCCTGTTCAATTTTTCTGCATTCCTTAACCTGTTCTGCCCATTCTGTATGGCTGTTTTCTTTTACTTTATCGATCAACATTTTAAGTGATTTCTTTGCATCACCCAAAACAGCCACATCAGCCTTAATGATCTTATTAATTTCTGCCGGGTCGATTTCCAGATGTATTATTTTGGCTTTTTTAGCATATTCTTTAACGTTCCCTGTTACCCTGTCATCGAAACGCATTCCGACTGCTATGATCATATCGGCTTCATTAGTAAGTAAGTTTGGCCCGTAATTTCCATGCATGCCAAGCATTCC
Organism: Bacteroidales bacterium; assembly: GCA_012522835.1. GTDB lineage: Bacteria > Bacteroidota > Bacteroidia > Bacteroidales > Prolixibacteraceae > JAAYJR01. The sequence goes on along the minus strand of JAAYJR010000301.1, from coordinate 8,055 downwards.
GACATTAAGCGGGTGGTCGGTAGGCAGTGCAGACAGTCCGAGAAGTGTCCAAGCCGCCGGGATTCCGGTTTTTTCAATGAATGATTTCAGTTCAGGCTCTGCCTGGCTGATTATTATTCCCTGTCCGAATAGTAACAATGGTTTTTTTGCTGCATCGATTAATTCGGCTGCCTCTTTTATCTTAAAAGGATCTACAGGAAACTCGGGGACATAGCTTCTGATCTTTTTGCACTTTTTGTATTTGAAATCCAGCATACCAAACTGTGCATCTTTTGTAAGGTCGATAAGTACAGGTCCCGGACGGCCTGATTTTGCTATGTAAAAGGCCTGGGCTATGGTGTCAGGAATTTCTTCAGGAGTTGTAATCTGATAATTCCATTTGGTAACCGGCATAGAAATACCCACCATGTCAGATTCCTGGAATGCGTCTGAACCAAGCAGGGGTGAAGCTACCTGTCCGACTATGCAGACCATCGGAATTGAATCTAGCATTGCATTGGCTATACCTGTTATAAGGTTGGTTGCACCCGGACCTGAGGTGGCAAAGCATACACCGGTTTTTCCGGTCACCCTTGCATATCCGTCAGCAGCATGAACTGCACCCTGTTCGTGACGGGTAAGTATATGTTTTATATTATGATTGTGATCATAAAGAGCATCATAAACAGGCATGATAGCTCCTCCAGGGTAGCCAAAAATTGTATCAACTCCCTCCTCCAGTAATGAAAGTATTACCGCTTGTGAACCTGAAATTTTATTCGTTTTCATAAATATTTTTGTTTTTTTAATGACTAATTAATTACCCGAACAGCTCCTTTGTCTGCTGAAGAGACCATTGATGAGTATGCCCTCAAAGCTTTCGACACCATTCTATTCCTGTCACCCGGGGTGAATGCATCCCTGCCTTTAGCTTTTTCATTTTTTCTTCTCTCCTTCAGTTCATTTTCAGATATTAGTAGATTAATTGACCGGTTGGGTATATCTATTTCTATTTTATCGTTATTCATTATGAGTCCGATATTGCCGCCTGCAGCTGCTTCCGGCGAAACATGGCCAATTGACAGTCCGGAAGTCCCTCCCGAAAACCTGCCATCAGTTATTAAGGCACACTCTTTATCCAGTTGCATTGCTTTCAGGTAGGATGTAGGATAGAGCATTTCCTGCATTCCCGGGCCTCCCTTAGGCCCTTCATATCTGATCACCACCACATCACCTTTTGTGACTGAGTCACCAAGAATACCATTGACAGCATCTTCCTGTGAATTAAACACTTTTGCCGTTCCTGAAAATTTAAGGATTGAAGGGTCAACGCCTGCTGTTTTGACAATACAGCCGTCTTCCGCTATATTGCCATACAGAACAGCCAGTCCGCCATCTTTGTTATATGCATGTTCCAAATCCCTGATACAGCCCTTAGCCCTGTCTGCGTCCAGGCTGTTGTAGTAATTGTTTTGAGAAGCCATAACCAAATTTCTTGAACCGTCTCCGGGAGAGGAAAGGAATCTGTTTTTAGCATCTTCGGTTGTAGTATCCCTCATAATATCATATTCCTTTATTGCCTCCATCAGGGTTCTTCCGTCAATCCGGTTCACCGTAGTATCAATTAATCCGGCCCGCTCAAGTTCACCCATAATAGAGAGTATTCCGCCTGCTCTGTTGACATCCTGTACATGATATTGTGAACTTGGCGCCACTTTACAAAGATTAGGTGTCTTTTTAGAAAGCATATCTATATCTTTCATGGTAAAATTCACTTCTGCTTCATGTGCAATTGCCAGCAGGTGCAGCACTGTATTTGTGGAACCCCCCATAGCTATGTCAAGTTTCATTGCATTCAGGAATGCCTCTCTGGAAGCAATATTCCGGGGAAGAACAGAGTCATCGCCTTCATAATAATATTTTTTTACAGCAGACACAATTTTGTCGACAGCTTCTTCAAATAATTTTTTTCTGTTGACATGAGTTGCCACTATTGTTCCGTTGCCGGGAAGTGCCATCCCAATTGCTTCTGCCAGGCAATTCATTGAGTTGGCAGTGAACATCCCTGAACAGGAACCACAGGTAGGACATGCACTTTGTTCAATATCTGCCAGTTCTTCGTCTGTAACTGATTTATCTGCGGCCATGACCATTGCATCTACCAGGTCATAATGTTTTCCTCCTATCTCACCTGCCTCCATAGGACCTCCCGAGACAAAAATTGCAGGAATATTAAGCCTCATTGCTGCCATCAACATCCCCGGTGTTATTTTGTCGCAATTGGATATACACACCATGGCATCTGCCTTGTGGCTGTTACACATATATTCCACACTGTCGGCTATGATATCTCTTGAAGGAAGTGAATAAAGCATTCCGTCGTGGCCCATTGCAATGCCGTCATCTATTGCAATAGTGTTGAACTCAGCGGCAAAAAAACCTTTCTTTTCAATTAACCCTTTAATGTATTGTCCTATTTCATGGAGGTGTGCATGGCCCGGGACAAACTGAGTGAATGAGTTAACTATTGCTATCACAGGTTTTCCAAAATGTTCTTCTTTCATCCCGTTGGCACGCCAGAGACTTCTTGCACCGGCCATTCTGCGGCCTTGCGTGGTAATGTTACTTCTTAATGGGATCTGCATACGTTTTATTTTTGTTTATTAATTAAAATTAAAAAAGCCTTTCCCGGTTTTGGGAAAGGCTTTTAATATCTCCTGATAACATACAAAATCAACCTTCCCCGGTAAGCCCGACGACGACCACAAGAAGGACGATAATATATGCATTAAACAACTTCATAATATTTTATTTTTAGAGAACTATGTTTGAAAGTCTTTATATCAAACAAGTAACAAAAGCAAAAGTAGAAATTATATTGAAAAAGCAAAACGATTTGATATTTATTTGTGGAATTTTATTTAAAAGTTAAATTTTATCTAACTCTTTCATTGCATTAAGCGATAATTCGGCAAATTCATTCAGAGGGATCCCTATTTTTTCACACTCCATTATATTTTCCCGTTTTACAGATGCAGCGAATGCTTTTTCTTTCATTCTCTTTGTTATAGATTTAGTTTTCACCCCTTCAATTTTTTTCCCGGGGTAGACTAGCGTGGTAGCTGTAATCAGGCCGGTTATAGTCTCTGCGGCAGCCAGGGCATGTTGAAATTCTGTCTCCCTCGGCTTACCTGTGGCAACTTCGTTATGCATAGCTATTGCATCGAGCATCTCTGCAGTCACTTTATCCTTTAGGATTTTTTCGGCATAAGGTCCGTGGGTATAAGGATCTGCCTTAGTTATTTCTACATCTATGTCATGTAAAAGGCCGGCCAGTCCCCACTCTTCTTCATCCTTTCCCAGTCTGCGGGCAACTGCACGCATCACCGCTTCAGATGCATAGCAGTGTTTCTTCATGTTTTCTGAACTAATGTTGTCTTCCAGTAGTTTTATTGCTTCTTCTCTGGTGATCATTTCTGTATTTGTTTTTTGTGATGAGAAATTTTAAACTTTTATTTTTGCTGCAAATATTAAATTCCGGCAGGATACAACTGTAAAAATAATACAATCAGGATAAAATTCAGGTATGGTTAATAAGATAAGTGTTATTTTTACGTTTTTACTAAAATATCGCATAAAAATTTATTGATATGTATACAGGCAGGATAAAAATTTTTTCTATTCTAATTGCAATTTTTTGGATCATTAATATTAATCCGGTTTTTGCCCAACAGCTTAGTGAGGATGAAGAAAACAAAAAGGTACTGGACTTTGGAATAAGTTTACTTGAAAGATATTTTTACAACGATACTGCCTGGCATGTCATTCAGCGCGAAATGGGAGAGTCAGTGAAGGGCATGCTTCGTTTTATTAAAAAGCAGCCTCTTGATTCTATACTTCAAAATTTGCAGAGGTCACTTGAAGATACAAACAGGCTTTTTGTCTACCGATTACCCGAGCATGTTCCCGACAGTCTGTCGCTGCCCGGCTATTATCCTTTCAGGCAGCTTAACCAGGACCTTGAAAGGATTCAAAAAGCCTTAAGTTCAAAATATCTTGAAAATGAGATAACCGTACCTTTGCACCTGGTTACCGGCATAGAGGGAAAAGCCGGGGTTATTCCGCCGGGAGAGGGGAAAATGTTGTTTGAAAAGCAGATCTATTCATTTCCTGACACTCTTAAGTCATACGATGTTATCCCTGACTCACTGATGAGATCACCAGTTGATTTTGGACGATTACAAAAGCTTGATAGTTTACGAGAGGCTTACATTGAGCAAAAACGTCTGGAGTACAATGATTCGGTTATCTGGGTATACCGCGATTCAATCATTGAGGATTACAGACAGAGGATGTACGAGCAGGAGTTTGATCTGACCACTAATTATCTGACTGATTCAATAAAAATAAATAACTATAATATTCTTAAAAATTATAACGATTCTGTTGTAACTGCTGTTAACGATTCAATTGCATTAGTTGTTGAAAAACTTGCTGAATATGCCGATTTTATTGACACCACCCGAATTGTTATGACCAATCTGTCTGGCGATGAATCTTCAATACTCCTGCATAGCCAGAATGAGTATTTTTCGAGGATCTGGTTAAAAAATGAGCAGAATGATTCCTTAAGGGTAACTGTAAAAAGTCTGGATAAGCGTAAAATTCAGATGTTGATTGATGATGGTGTTACAATTAGCCGGTTTAAGCCCAAGCAGACTAAGGAATTTGATTTTGCATCACTGAACAAAGCAGCTTCAGGCCTTACCGGAGTAAATGAGAAATATAGTGTCCTTACTCCATGGAGAATAGGCGGGGATGGGACAGTGGGATTTTCTCAGACCTATCTGGATAACTGGAAAAAGGGAGGTAAGAGTGCATTGTCTCTTTTGATTATACTTAAAGGATTTGCAAATTATTCCAGTAGCGATAATAAGGTAAAATGGGAAAATTCAGGTGAGATTAGAAATGGTTGGATCAGGCCGGGGGGGTCTGAAGCTGAGATTCAAAAGAATGATGATAAATTTGAGGTCACTTCAAGGTTTGGGTTAAGCGCATTTAAAAAATGGTACTATAGTACTGAGTTTAACTATGAAACCCAGTTTTTCAATGGTTACAAATATCCCACATCAGTTAGCCCGGATCCCATATCTGCGTTCATGTCTCCTGCCCGCACTTTTTTTAAAATTGGTTTGGATTACAAACCAAGTAAGAATTTTTCACTGTTTCTTTCGCCAATAACGCTTAAAAATGTTTTTGTCAAAGATACAGTTAAGATTGACCAGACAAAATTTGGAATTGATCCGGGGAAGAGAGGTTTTTGGGAACCTGGCCTGAACGCGGACCTGAGTTTCAAAAAAGATATAACAACTGATATTTCCTATGAAACGAAATACAAGATGTTTATAAATTACAAGCAACCATTGGGCAATCTTGATATTAATTGGGAGAATATGATGGTAATGCAGCTTACTGATCATATTAACCTGAGAATGATGGTTCACCTTATCTTTGATGAAGATGTGCTTTTTCCTGTTTATGATGCTAATGATGTAAAGATTGGAGAGGAACCTAAACTTCAGTTAAAGGAGTTCATAAATATTGGCTTCACCTATAAGATAAATAAACAGGTTACCCGTACCAGGCGAAAAGACTGATCATATATAAAATGCAGTAATCACAAATGTCCCGTAAATAATACTGGCAATCCCGTTTGTAGTAAAAAATGCAAGATTAACTTTACTCAGATCACCTGTTTTTACCAGGGTATGCTGGTAAATAAGAAGACCAATAAAAATAAAAGTTCCTGTCCAGTGAAGCCAGTTACCTGCTGTCTTAAATGCTACAGCTATTATAAACAGTGCGGAAAATCCATGTATTACCTTTGATATAAACAGAGCACGTTTTCTGCCGGTGAGAACGGGAATGGATTTTAAATTCAGTCCGGTGTCAAAGTCTTCATCCTGTAATGCATATATTATGTCAAAGCCACTTACCCAAAAGAAAACCGCCATGGCAAGTAATACCGGGGGCCAGTCAAAAGTCCCTGTTACTGCCAGGTAAGCTCCCACAGGAGCAATAGCCAGTCCGAGGCTCAATACAAAATGGCAGAGAGCAGTAAACCTTTTAGTATAACTGTAAAACAGAATAATAAACAGTGCAACAGGGGAGAGATAAAAACAGAGGGGATTAATAAACCAGGTAGTGATAATGAACAGTATGGAATTGACAGCAACAAACACCAATACCGATCCCGCTTTTAAAATTCCGGAGGGGATTTCACGAATAGCTGTACGCGGATTAAGTTTGTCAAAATGCCTGTCCAGGTATCGGTTAAAACCCATTGCTGCATTACGGGCAAAGATCATACAGAGTAACACCAATCCAAGCAGGGCAATATCAAATTCGCTGTTGTTATATTTAATTGCAAGGAAAAATCCTATTAGTGCAAAAGGCAATGCAAAAATAGTATGTTCAAATTTCACTAACCGTAAATAGTTTTGCATCATTATCTCTTTTTATCTAATCTGATGCTAAAATAAAACAAATATCAAATATTCTTATTCTATTTTGAAATGCTTTTTGAAATAGAGAACTGTATACCTGCAATTGTTTTTATCATATTGTCGAAATCCACAATAAAAATTTTACCAATTTTTGCATTTTTATGTCTTATAATAACCCTGCAGTGATCCATCAATAATTAATTATTGCTTCCAGGCAACGCTTTGCCGTTTGTCCATCCCACAGGTCAGGTCTTTGAGGTATTCTGCCTGATTTAACAGCCTTTCTGTATTCTTCTCTGATTCTGTCAATATTATTACCGACCAATACACTGGCACCTCCGTGTTCTTTTAGAGTTACAGGCCTTTCTGTATTCCAGCGGAGAGTGAGACACGGGGTTCCGAGCACACAGCACTCCTCCTGAAGTCCGCCGCTGTCAGTCAGCATAATCGCTGCATGCATATTCAGCCGTAACATTTCGTGATAGCCCACAGGGTGGAGGAGGAACAGGTTTTGGCATTCTGCAGCTTTATCCCACAGACCAAATAATTTCAGCATTTTTTCTGTCCTTGGGTGAACCGGCCATATTACCGGCATGTCTGCAGCAACTTCTGTGGTCAGGAAATTGAGAATAGGTTCCAGGATCACTTTTTGATCAACGTTTGAAGGACGGTGCATGGTAAGAACAGCATATAACAGTTCACTTTCCCGGTAGTCCTTGCCAGGCATGGCTGCCGGACTTTTTGCAGGAATGGTATCCAAAAGATTGTTATCCCTGATTATTTTCGCAACTGATAATTCTGATGCTGACTTTCTGTTTGCTTCAAGAGTGTCGATCATTATATTACCGACAAACCTGATATTTTTTTCAGGTAATCCTTCTTTACGCAGGTTTTGAGCAGACAGCTTATCAGGAGTAAGCAGAAGATCGCTAAGGCGGTCAGTTACCAACCTGTTAATCTCTTCAGGCATACTCATATCATTACTTCTGAGTCCGGCTTCGATATGACAGACTTTAACATTGAGTTTCTTTGCTGTCACCGTGCAGGCGAGGGTAGCATTTACATCACCCACCACAACAACCCAGTCGGGTTTCTCTCTTAAAAGTACCTCTTCAAAGGCTATCATAGTCATACCAACCTGTTTAGCATGGGATCCTGAACCAATTTCAAGGTTAATATCCGGATCAGGTATCCCAAGCCGTTTAAAAAAAGACTCTGACATCCGCACATCATAATGTTGTCCTGTATGCAGTAAAATATGGTTAACGAATTTTTCCGGATTTGAATTGTTATACGCATTAACTGCATTTATGAATGGTGCAATTTTCATAAAATTGGGCCTTGCACCAACTACAGAGATGATTTTCATGTTTAAAATTTTATCAATACTGATGAAAAATTCAGTGTCATTATAAGCATAAGGCAGCTTTGATTGTTCAGAGTTTATATACTTTTTCGTCAGGGTCCTTTATCATGTTGCGCATATCTACTATCAGCCCTGAATTTTTTCTGATAAAGCTGACATCAAAAACCTTGTGGTTGGTTGTAAGAACGACACAATCTGCTGACT
>JAAYJR010000106.1 GCA_012522835.1 Bacteroidales bacterium | reverse complement strand
CAGGCCCTGGTGGGAGATAAAACAATTATATTCAGGCTTATAGATAAAGATATGTACTTCAGTATGCGTATAGACCAGCCAAATTTAATTGTTGACAGGGGTATTGCTTTACACAAAATGATAAGGCTTATTACTGCATCAACTGCCGGTGGGGCATATCTTAATTTCATGGGTAATGAATTCGGCCACCCCGAATGGATCGATTTTCCCCGTGAAGGAAACGGCTGGTCATATAAACATTGCAGAAGGATCTGGAGCATAGCAGATGATCCGGAACTGAAGTTTCACTGGCTATATGACTTCGACTGTGAAATGATAGGGTTTATACGTAATAATTTACTGCTGAATATACCATCTGTAAATTTGGTGACAGAAAATAAAGCCGATAAAGTAATCGCCTTTCACCGGGGATATTTCCTTTTTGTATTTAATTTCAACCCCGAAAAATCATTTACTGACTATGGGATACCTCTTGGTCCGGGGAAATATAAAATAGTTTTAAGCACCGATTCAGGAAGGTTCGGAGGATACGACCGTATTGACGAAGAGTTGTCATACTATACCATTCCCTCAGGTAATAGTTCCAGTCAGCACTTTCTGAAACTTTATATACCTGCCAGAACTGCCATTGTCTTTGAAAAACTGGAATTTCAAAAAATAGTATAATGGAATATAAGTTTCATACTAAGGTTGACATTCCCCCCTTCGGAAGTAAATTCGGATACAAAAACCGGTGGATGTTTACAGGTTCATGCTTTACCGAAAACATTGGAGGTAAAATGGAAGAACAAAAATACCCGGTTGACATTAACCCGTTCGGGATTTTATATAATCCCGTCTCTGTGGCCGCGGGACTAAGATTTCTTATCCGTAAAAAAATATTTTCCGCGGCTGACCTTATATTCCAAAACGGACTTTGGCACAGCTTTTATCATCACAGCAGGTTCTCTTCACCAGATGCGGAAACTGCACTTGAAACAATAAACAACAGAATCATTTCATCACAGGCGTTCCTGTCTGAAGCAGATTTTCTGTTCATAACCTTCGGGACAGCAATGGTATATGAATATAAACCAAGCGGCATGATTGTATCCAACTGTCATAAAATACCCGGTAATGAGTTCAGAAGGTTTCGCCTTACACCTTCAGAAATAATTGAGGAGTACCGGCAGCTGCTGTCCGAAATATGGCAGGTTAACCAGAAATTAAAAATTATTTTCACAGTAAGTCCGATCCGGCACTGGCAAGATGGCGCCATTGAAAACCAACGCAGCAAAGCAACGCTCCTCCTGGCTGTCGACCAGCTGGTAAGAGGATACGGAGAAGAGAAATGTAACTATTTCCCCTCTTATGAAATTGTCATGGACGAACTTCGCGACTACCGTTTCTATGAAGAGGACATGATCCATCTCTCCAAATCTGCAATTAACCATATATGGGAAATTTTCCGGGAATCATTTATCTCTGATGAGAGCAAAATAATTTCAAAGCAAATTGAGAAAATTATCTATGCACTGAAGCACAGGCCATTTAATAAATTTTCACCTGAACATCTCTCATTTTTAAATCAAAGTATGCAAAAGGTCAAAGAGGTTCAGCAAAAATTTCCGTATATTAATCTGGAAATTGAAGAGAGAAATTTTACTGAACAAATTGAGGAAGTAAAAAAGATTGTAAAGACCATTTAATATGAGCTATCTTAAATTTGATAAGGAACAGCTTATCAACCTTGAATATTCACTCAACCGTGAACTGTTAAAGTCAAATATGGCCGGTGCATATATGAGCACTACCCTGAACGGTTGCAATACGAGAAAATATCACGGATTACTTATCTGCCCCATTTGTAATTTTAATGATGAAAAACATCTTTTGCTCTCATCCCTTGATCTTTCAGTACTTCAGGACGAAGAAGAATTTAATCTTGGAATTCACCGCTATAAGGGTGGAATATATAATCCTAAAGGACATAAATACATCAGAAATATTGATTTTGGAAATGTCACAAAATTTACATTCAGGATTGGAAGTATAATCCTGACCATGGAAAGGTTGTTAATAGAAAAAAAAGAACTTATCCTGATACGTTACATCCTTGAGGAGGCAACTGAACCGGTGACACTCAGATTCAAGCCATTTCTGGCTTTCAGGAACATTCACAGTCTCAGCAAAGCTAATCTGTTTGTTAACAATAAGTTCAACACAGTCGCAAACGGTATAACCACAAAACTTTATGATGGATATCCTGATCTGTTCATGCAGTTCAGCAAGTCAAATGAATTTATACCTGTACCTCAATGGTATTATAATATTGAATATCAAAAAGAACTTAGCAGGGGATACGAATATCTTGAAGACCTCTTTGTACCGGGATACTTTGAATTACAGCTAAAACCCGGGGAATCTTTAACATTTGCAGCTGGCACGGAAGAGGTTAATCCATATTCATTAAAACAGAGATTCACTAAGGAACAAAAAAAACATGGTCACCATCTGACCTTTATTAACTCCTTAAAGCAGGCCGCAAAAGAGTTTATAATCCAAAGAAAAGGCGAGACAGACATAATAGCGGGTTTCCCGTGGTACGACAGTATTACCCGGCAAACATTCATCTCATTGCCCGGGTTGGCAGCAGCAATTAATAATAACTTTTTATTTGCGGAAGTATTAAACACCTATAAACAATATTTAAAAAACGGCCTCCTACCGGATAATATAAGTTCTGCACTTCCAAAATATAACTCGGCCGACAATTCTCTGTGGTTTATATGGGCAGTGCAACAATTTTCAAAGACACAGCGATCACCTCGCGGAGTATGGCTGAACTACAGAACAACAGTAAAAGAGATACTGGAAGCTTTTAAAAATTCTCCGGGTGATATTATAAGGATGACAGATGACGGGCTGATCTATGCTTCCAGGGAGGGTATTGCTCTCACATGGATGGATTCTTATTACAAGGGAAAACCGGTTGCTGAGAGGGCCGGACTGGCAGTTGAGATTAATGCCCTTTGGTATAATGCTATATGCTTTGCTCTTGAAATGGCTGAGCTTACAGGTGATACTGAATTTGTTGGTAACTGGCAGCACATGCCAGTTAAAACAGGCGAGGCATTTATTAATACTTTCTGGAACGACGGCCATCATCACCTTGCAGATGTTGTAACAGACGGCATTGCAGATTGGTCTGTACGCCCGAATATGGTAATCGCAGCCTCACTTGACTATTCGCCTCTCTCATCAGAACAAAAAAAGATGATCATCAATATTGCAACAAAAAAACTCCTTACCAAGGTGGGTTTGCGAACCCTTTCTCCTGATCACATCCGATACGAAGGCAATATTACCGGAGGCCCGGAGCAGCGGGAGGCGGCTATACACCAGGGAGCAGTGTGGCCGTGGCTGATACAGTTTTATATTGAGACATACCTTAAAATATATAAACAAAGCGGATTTGAATATGCCAGAAAGTTAATACAGGCTTTTGAAGAGGTGTTGACGGAACATTGCGTAGGAACTTTATCGGAAATGTACAACGGAGATCCCCCGCATAAGGCAAAGGGGGCTTTTTCCCAGGCCTGGAGCGTGGCAGCTATTGTTTATGCATTTAATTTAGTAAACAATTATAAATAACTATACGTCTATGAAACAAAGACCCCGATTTTAATCGGAACTCGGGAGTATGTTATAAAGTTATACGGGTTCCCCCGGTTGCAATCAGGGCAGTAAATATGATACCTTTACAGATATTTAATTTTATGATATGAAAGTATTGATGTTCGGATGGGAGTTTCCCCCTCATATCTCAGGAGGTCTTGGAACTGCCTGTTTTGGATTAACCAAAGGACTTGCCGGTCTAAAGGGCATGGAGGTAAAATTTGTTGTGCCGAAAGCTTTTGGTGATGAAGGTCAGTCTACTATCCAACTCATCGGTGCAAATTCCATCCCCGTTTCATCAAAGATAATCCATTTCAATGAACAGGATGAAAAAATAGAATATCTTCAGGTAAAATCAGGAATAATCCCATATACCGGGGAAGAGGAGTTCTGGACAATTAAAAGCCGGAACAGAAATAAAAAATACCGTGCCGTAAAAACAGATGAAATGATGCGGATTGACTTTCGCGGAACATATGGCCCGGGACTCATTGAAGAAATAAAAAATTATGCTTTAGTGGCTGAGATAATAGCTGCCAATAACTCATTTGATATTATCCATGCCCATGACTGGCTTGCATATCCGGCCGGAACAGCAGCAAAAAGAATTTCAGGCAAACCACTTGTTATCCATGTCCACGCAACTGAATTTGACAGAAGCGGAGGTAATGTTAACCCGACTGTCTATTCAATTGAAAGGGAGGGAATGGAAACAGCTGACAAAATTATTGCCGTAAGCAATTATACCAGACAGATGGTAATTGAAAAATATTTGATTGATCCCGGAAAGATCATAACCGTATATAATGCTGTCGAACCATTATCGAAACAGAGAAAACTGCTAAAAAAAGGAGTTAAAGAAAAAGTTGTAACTTTTCTGGGGCGTATTACTATGCAAAAAGGGCCTGAATATTTTATTGAGGCTGCTTACCTGGTGCTGAAAAAAATGAATAACGTCAGGTTTGTCATGGCCGGCAGTGGCGATAAAATGGAAGAAATGGTAACCAGGGTGGCACAACTGGGGATAGCCGACAAGTTTCATTTCACAGGATTCCTGAAAGGTGATGATGTAACCCAACTGTTATTGATGACTGATGTATTTGTTATGCCCTCTGTATCTGAACCTTTCGGAATAGTTCCTCTGGAAGCAATGCAGGCAGATGTGCCTGTAATTATTTCAAACCAGTCGGGCGTTTCTGAAATCCTTAAGTATGCAATAAAGATTGACTTCTGGGATACATTCGCCATGGCTGATTCTATATACGGGGTTTTAAACTATCCCTCAATGTCGGAATATCTAAAAAAGTCAGGCAAAAAGGAGGTAGGGGAATTAAAATGGAGAAGAGCTGCAAAAGATGTAATGAAGGTATATAACGGCCTTATAGCCCGGTAAAAAATGGCTTACAAAAGCAAATGAGCTGATGTTATTTATAAATAAAACTGTTTCCTGAAGTCAAAAGGCTTCGATGAAGATGTTAGTAAAATTGTATTATCCTTTGCCGTTCGCTCTAGCAAAAGGATTTAGGCAGTAATAATAGTTCAGGGCCTTATCCTTTGCCGTTCGCTTCAGCGAACGGATATATTGTACAATAGTTACAACTTTTTTTGTATTTTATGAAACAATTATAAAATCAGAGTATACAAAACCAGCATCCCGATTAAAATCGGGGCAGGTTATATGATACCGTTGAAAATTACCTTATATGAAAACAATTTGTCTTTTATTTCAGGTCCATCAACCTTTAAGACACCGCCGATACAGGTTTTTTGACATAGGCAACGATCATTACTATTATGACGATTACACCAATGAGACTACAATAAAAAACTTATCAGAGAAGTGTTATCTGCCCACAAACGATTTGCTATTCAAACTGGCAAAATCGCTAAAAGGCAAGTTGAAAATTGCCTTTTCCATTACAGGTGTGGCATTAGAACAGTTTGAGATTTATGCCCCCGAAGTGATCAGGTCATTTAAAAAGTTAAATAAAACCGGGTGCATCGAATTTTTATCAGAAACATGGTCACATTCCCTCTCATCATTAGGAGACAAACCTGCCTTTGTAAACCAGGTTAAAATGCATGAACAACGGATATCAGAGCTTTTTGGCCAGAAACCGTCAGTTTTCAGAAATACTGAAATGATCTATTCTGATGAGATTGGGGCACATATTCATAAAATGGGATATAAGGGCATTGTCACAGAAGGCCCCCGACATATACTAGGATGGAAAAGCCCTAACTTTGTATATGTTAATGCCCTCAATCCACGATTAAAAGTTCTCATGAGAAACTTTAAACTAAGTGATGATATTTCCTTCCGTTTTTCCAATAAAGACTGGTCGGAATACCCTCTTACTGCAGAAAAGTTCATCGGATGGATCAAGAGCCTGAATCCACGGGAGGAGGTGGTCAACCTCTTTCTTAATTATGAAACTTTTGGAGGAATCCAACCTGCTAAAAGCGGTATTTTCGATTTCCTGAAATATTTTATAGAAGATGTGGCATCAGACAATGAGCTAAAGTTTTCCTTCCCTTCAGAAATTATCAGGGAGATACAGCCTGTTTCGGCTGTAAATGTGCCTTATCCCATTTCATGGGCAGATGAGGAACGCGACCTTACCGCATGGCTGGGTAATGATATGCAGAAAGAGGCTTATGGGAAACTGTATAGTTTATGCGAACGAATGAAACTGTGCACCAACGATAAACTTTTAAAAGACTGGAATTACCTTCAGGTAAGTGACCACTTCTATTATATGTGCACCAAAATGTTCTCAAACGGCGAAGTTCACAGCTATTTCAATCCCTTTGAGTCACCCTATGAAGCCTTTATTAATTTTATGAATGTACTGAGCGATTTTAAAATAAGATTAAATTCTGTTGTCCCCGGCAATAAGGTTGAACAGGAAATTGCCGCCATGCATCAACTTATCGATGAGAAAGAGAAAAAAATAAAAAAAATGGAGGCAGAATTAAATGCACTCCAAAGGCCGGCTAAGGCCGGCAAAACAGTCAGAATTCGAAAATAGAAACCAAATCAATTAATAGTTGACAGAATCCTTTTTGAAAAATATTAATATTTTTCAGCTATCATACCAAAATAGAAAGTGTATTTTTGCATTCTTGTGAATTAAATATTGATTCAAATAAAAATATATGAAAGAGGAATTAAAAAGAAGTTTAGAATATATACAAAATGAACAACCAGTCTGGAAAAAAATTATAGTTGAATCGCATCTGCCGGACTCTTTTTCCCCGCTCAGGGAACTTTCCAAAAATCTTTGGTGGGTTTGGAACTGCAGTGGAAGATCATTATTTGAATATATTGACAAAGACCTTTGGAAAGAGCATGAACATAATCCTGTACTTATGCTTGCCGAGGTAAATTACAAGCGTTTCCAGGAACTTGAAAAAGATTCTTATTTCATGTCTGAAATGCATAGAGTACATGATCAGTTCGATCACTACATGAAGGAAAGGGAAGAACTACCAGGTCCCCAGATTGCATATTTCAGTATGGAATACGGGCTGCACGACTCTCTGAAAATATTTTCAGGAGGTCTGGGAGTTCTCGCCGGCGACTATCTTAAACAAGCCAGCGACAGCAAGGTTGACCTGGTGGGTGTTGGATTGCTTTACCGCTATGGTTACTTCAAACAGGTACTTAATCTCCATGGAGAACAGCTGGCAAACTATGAATTCCAGGACTATTCAAAAATTCCTGTGCAACCTGTATTGGATCCTGAGGGTGAATGGATGAAAATAGAGATTGAACTTCCGGGCCGTAAAATGTTTGCACATATACTTCAGGTAAATGTTGGTTCAGTCAAATTGTACCTTCTGGATTCAGACCTGCCAGAAAACAGTGAAGCTGACCGGTATGTTACTCATCACCTCTACGGCGGAGACAAAGAGAACCGCCTTAAACAGGAGATCCTTCTGGGAATTGGAGGCATAAAAGCCCTTAACAAACTGGGATATAATCCGGACATTTATCACTGTAACGAAGGACATTCTGCATTTATCGGCCTTGAACGAATAATCAATATAATTGAAAAACATGAATTAACCTTTCCCGAAGCTAAAGAGGTAATTAGGTCCTCCACTGTTTTTACTACCCATACCCCTGTACCAGCAGGACATGACTCTTTTCATAATGATCTTTTCAGACATTACATGAAACCTTTACCATCGAAAATGGGAATAGAGTGGGATGAATTTGATATGCTTGGAAAAGCAAACCCCTCTGAGGACCATTTTAATATGAGTTATCTTGCATGTAATCTTTCCCAGGGGATCAACGGAGTAAGCAAACTTCACGGTGAAGTTAGCAAATCGGTCCTTAAATCATTATTCAAAGGGTATCTTGAAGAGGAGCTTGAAATAGGCTATGTTACTAACGGAGTTCATTACTCTACATGGACAGCACAGGAGTGGAAAACCATCCATCAGGAATATTTTTCACCTGATTTTCAACAAGACCTGCTTAATTTTGAAATATGGGATCATATTTATCAGGTTCCTGACGAAAAGATATGGGAGATACGCAAAACCTTGCGTACTAAGATGATACATTATTTTAAGGAGCGTTTCTCTGATAACTGGATTAAAAGAAATGAAAACCCAAAGCTTATAAGTGAAGTGATGGGAAAACTGAACCCCAATGCACTGACAATTGGATTTGCCAGGCGTTTTGCTACCTATAAAAGAGGATACCTCCTGTTCAGAGACCTGGACAGACTTTCAAAAATTGTTAACAGACCCGATTGTCCCGTACAATTTATTTTTGCGGGTAAAGCCCATCCTGCAGATAAGGCAGGCCAGGACCTGATAAAATATATTGTGGAGATATCTAAACGTTCAGAATTCAGGGGTAAAATCCTGTTCATTCAAAATTATGACATGAACCTGGCAAAAATGATGCTCCAGGGTGTTGATGTGTGGTTAAACACCCCGACCAGGCCACTTGAAGCTTCAGGTACGAGCGGACAAAAAGGTATAATGAACGGCACACTCCACTTTTCTGTTTTGGATGGCTGGTGGGTCGAAGGATACAGAAAAAAAGCCGGCTGGGCACTACCGGCAGAAAGAGCTTATGATGTACAGGATTTCCAGGATGAACTGGATGCAGAAGCTATGTATAATATTCTTGAGGAAGAGATTGTAAAGACATTTTACGATCGTAATAAGGAGGGTGTTCCGGTTGAATGGATCGACTTAATTAAAAACACAATTGCCCAGGTAGCCCCCCATTTTACAACAGCCAGAATGATGAAAGATTATTTTGACCGGTATTATATGCCTCAGTATGAGAGAACCCGGAATATAATAAATGAAAATTTCAAATGGGCAAAAGAGCTTTCTTCCTGGAAACAAAAAATATATGATAAATGGTACGATATTGAATTGAAAAATATGTTCATTGCCGATGAGATCAACAATATAATGAAAATAGGCAAGGATTATCCCGTAAAAGTTGTACTTGATATAAAAGGATTAGCCTGCAGTGAGGTGGGAGTTGAGCTTGTTGTGACTGAAAATGGAAACCGGGAAATTCCGAAAATTGTTGAAATACTTGACTTTAAAGTAGAAAAAACTGAAGGTTCAATATGCCATTATAATTTGAACTATAAACCTGTACATCCCGGATCATTCAATTACGGCATAAGGCTATACCCCAAAAATGAAGGACTTCCCCACCGCCAGGATTTCAGATTTGTAAGATGGTTGTAAATAGTAAAATGAAAATCATATGAGTTCAAATATTATTGGCAAAAAACTTAAAGAATTTCGCGAATTCAGGCGGATTTCCAGAGAAGACCTTACTCTAAAATCAAATCTTACCGCAGAACAAATTGAGAAAATTGAAGAAGAAGGAGTAATGCCCTCTTTGGGACATCTGATTAAAATTTCAAGGGCGCTGGGAGTTCGGATCGGAACATTCCTGGACGATCAAACCCAGCCGGGACCGGTTATCACAAGGGCTGTTGAAAAAAAATCGGGTGTCAGCTTCTCAACAAAAAATGAATCGACCCGCGAACATCTTAACTTTTTCTCCCTGGCACAGGATAAATTCGGGAGACATATGGAACCTTTCATTGTTGAAATAGAACCCTCACGGGAACCTGATTATAAACTGTCCACACATGAGGGGGAAGAGTTCATATATGTACTTGAAGGAAGTGTGGAAATTAATTATGGTAAAGACATTTACCGGATTAATAAAGGTGATTCAATTTACCTGGATTCAATTGTCGAACATAATGTGCATGCAGGTGAAAATCATCCTGCCAAAATCCTGGCAGTTGTGTATACACCATTCTAAAACTCTAAAAAAATATAGAAATACGGAAATTATTAAATATGGAGCTGCTTGATTATACTTTGGGGGAAATATTGGAAAAATGGGCTTATGAAACTCCTGATAAAGAGTTTATGGTATACCCTGACCGAAACCTGCGATTTACATACCGGCAGTTTAACGAACGGGTAAATAACCTGGCCAAAGGAATGCTCTATATTGGCGTCAAACCGGGAGATAAGGTAGGAGTCTGGGCCAAAAATGTGCCCGACTGGACTACTTTTATGTTTGCCACAGCAAAGATAGGAGCTGTACTTGTAACTATCAATACCAGCTATAAAAGTGCAGAGCTTGAGTACCTTCTGAAA
This sequence comes from Bacteroidales bacterium, assembly GCA_012522835.1. GTDB lineage: Bacteria > Bacteroidota > Bacteroidia > Bacteroidales > Prolixibacteraceae > JAAYJR01. The sequence continues at coordinate 7,630 of JAAYJR010000106.1, read as the reverse complement.
AATGCCGATATAAATACTCTTTGCCTGGCCGATGGTTACAGAGACAGTGACTTCGTTAAAATGGTTTTTGAGCTGATCCCTGAGATTAAAGAACATGCCAGGGGCAACCTTATATGTGAAAAATTCCCTGAGCTAAAAAATATTGTCTTTATTGGCCCGGAAAAACACCGTGGCATGTATAATACCGCCGAACTGATACTGCTCGGCAATCATGTCGACGATATTGAAATTGAGAGTGCTTCAAAACTTATAAAGTGCCATGATGTTGTAAATATGCAGTACACCTCAGGCACTACCGGCTTCCCCAAAGGAGTGATGCTTTCACATCATAACATTATCAATAATGGTTATGCAACAGGTGAGAATATGAGATTTACCTCAAATGAAAAGGTGCTCATCTGCGTTCCCCTCTTTCATTGCTTCGGATGTGTGCTGGCTGTCTGTGCCATAATAACCCATGGGGCTACTGCCGTTTTCAACGAAGAGTTCGATCCCCTGCTGGTTTTGGCATCAGTTGAAAAAGAGAGATGCACAGCCCTTTACGGGGTGCCAACTATGTTTATTGCAGAGCTGAACCATCCCATGTTTGAAATGTTTGATCTTAGCTCATTAAGAACCGGGATAATGGCAGGTGCCCCCTGCCCGATAGAGGTTATGAACCAGGTTATGGACAAAATGAATATGAAAGATATCATTATTGTATATGGCCTTACCGAAACATCTCCCGGCATGACAGCAACCCGTGCCCATAACTCTCCGGAGGTGAGATCTACGACTGTTGGTTTTGAATATCCTAATGTTGAAGTAAAATTAGTTAATCCGGAAACAGGAGAGGAATGTGGTGTGGAGGAGCAGGGTGAGATATGTTGCCGCGGATATAATGTAATGAAAGGATACTATAATAATCCTGAAGCTACAAAAAATGCAATTGACAGCGATGGGTGGCTGCATTCAGGAGATCTGGGATTAAAAACAAACGATGGTTTTTACCGGATTACCGGTCGCATAAAAGACATGATAATCAGGGGTGGAGAAAATGTCTATCCCCGTGAAATCGAGAATTTCCTGTATAGGATGCCTCAGATAGAAACAGTTGAAGTGGCAGGGATTCCAAGCACGAAATATGGTGAAGAGGTAGCCGCCTTTATAAGAATAAATAAAGGTAAATCACTGACAGAAGAGGAGGTAATTGACTTTTGCAGAGGAAAAATAGCAAGGTATAAAACTCCGAAATATGTCTTTTTTATTGATGAATTTCCAATGACGGCAAGCGGGAAGATACAGAAATATAAATTAAGCAAACTGGGGATCGAACTTTGTGAAAAAAAAGGAATAACTGTTAAATAGGCAATAAAATATGATCAAATACAAGAGGATCCTGTTAAAATTAAGTGGTGAGGCTTTTATGGGAAACCGGAACTACGGGATTGATGAGGCTGTATTAAATGAATATGCATTACAGATTGCTGAACTGCCGTCAATTGGAGTTCAGACTGCCATAGTGATTGGAGGCGGTAATATTTTTAGAGGGTTAAAAGGAACATCACTTGGATTCGACAGGGTATCAGGTGATCAGATGGGGATGCTGGCAACAGTAATAAACAGCCTGGCACTTAGATCCGCCTTAATTACGGCTGGGGTTAAAACACAGGTATTCACATCAATCCGGATGGAACCTGTAGGGACTTTTTATACCAGGGAAAAGGCAAGCGAAGCCATGAGCAATGGGGAGATTGTAATTATTGCAGGAGGAACCGGAAATCCCTATTTTACAACAGATACTGCAAGCGCCCTGCGGGCTATTGAAACCGAAGCTGAAATAATGTTGAAAGGCACCAGGGTAGACGGTATATATACTGCAGATCCCGAAAAATACCCGGATGCCCGGAAATTTGACCAGATAACTTACGATGAAGTGTACAAATTAAACCTGAAGGTTATGGACCTTACTGCCATAACTCTTTGTAAAGAAAATAATCTGCCTGTTCTCGTATTTAATATGAATAAAAAAGGATCTCTCAAAAGTGTCCTGAATGGTGCATCAATTGGCACCCTGGTTAAATAAAAAAATTATCTCCTGTAATAAAAAAGCCAGAATAATTTTGATCTAATATTATTTTTTTTATTTTTGCTTTTGTTCACATACAAAAAATGGATCCTGAGTAAAAACGGGACAAAGATAAATTTGAATTCCTTTTTTATAATTTTGATAAAAAGTAATTATTACCTGCCCAATGCAAAAAGACGTATCTTTAGTATTAGAACAGTGTAAATCAAGGATGGAAGCTGCTATTAATCACCTCGAAAAGGAATTAATACATATTCGGGCCGGTAAAGCATCTCCGGCTATGCTCGATAGTGTTCAGGTAGAATATTACGGTAGCCTGACTCCTCTTAATCAAATATCCAATATTAGCACTCCTGATCCGAAAACCATTGCTATCCAACCCTGGGAAAAAAGTATGATCCCTGTTATTGAGAAGGCAATAATGGCTGCAAACCTTGGCTTTAATCCTGAAAATAACGGTGAACTGATAAGAATTAATGTTCCTGCACTTACCGAAGAAAGAAGAAAGCAACTGGTTAAGCAGGTCAACAAAGAGGGTGAAGTTGCAAAAGTCAGCATCAGGAACGCCAGGAAAGATTCAAATGACCAGCTTAAAAAGCTTCTGAATGAGGGATTATCAGAAGACCTTAAAAAGGATACCGAGACCGAAGTACAAAAACTAACTGATGATTTCAACGAAAAAGTAAATATTTTGGTGAAGGCCAGAGAAAAAGATATTATGACAATTTAATTTTTTCTGGTTTTCTGTTTTCTGAACATTGTTTAATTGTTTTCATGGCTTTAAGGCAGCTTGCAAAAGCTGCCTTTTTTTTTTGAATCATAATGGTTTCATTTGAAAATTATTATCTTCGTAGCTCGAAATTTTTAAACAAGAATTGCATTACAATAACTGAAAATTAATGGCAACATTACAAACAATTAGGACAAAAGCAGGGGTATTGGTGGCAATTGTGATTGGAATATCCCTCGCCGCATTCATCCTGGGTGATATGCTTCAAACCGGTAATTCACTATTCCAGAAAGACCGTCTTGAAGTAGGAGAGATAGAAGGTGAATCAGTTCAGTACCCTGACTTTCATAAGCAGGTAGAAGAATTGGGAGAGATTTATAAGATGAATACCAGTCAAAATCAGCTTGATGAAGATACATGGGCTCAGGTAAGACAACAAACCTGGGAAAATTTTGTACGTCAGCATATAATGACTGATGTATATGAAAACCTGGGACTTACAGTAAGCGCTGAAGAGATGTTTGATATGCTGCAGGGAACTAATCTTCATCCTATAGTGCAGCAATTGTTCCGAAATCCTAATACCGGACAGGTTGACAGGGGAGCTGTGGTAAGATTCCTTCAAAACCTCGAAACCGGTGTATCTCCGGAACAACGTCAGTACTGGTTGTTTCTTGAAAAACAGATTGAGGAAGAGAGGATACAGACCAAGTATAATAATCTCATCGGAAAAGGCCTTTTTGTTACAACTCACGAAGTGGAGACAAGCCTGCAGGAAAGAGACAAAAAAGTCAGCTTTGATTACATAATGCTGAGCCACAACTCAGTCGCAGACAGTCAGGTGGTTGTTACCGACAAAGACCTGAGAGATTATTACAATAAAAATAAAGACAACTACAATCAGGAAAAGGTCCGCACCATTGAATATATTACATATAATGTAACACCTTCGCAGCAAGACTTTGAGGATGCAGAAAAATGGATAAATGATATTGTTCAGGACTTTGCTGAAACAACTGAAAATATAACATTTGTAAACTCAAATTCTGATGTTCCCTTTGATGACAAATGGTATAAAAAGGAGGAATTACCGGAAGACCTTGCAACCTGGATCTTTGATGCAGAAACACCGGTAAACAGTATTTTCGGGCCTTATCGCGAAGATGATTCATTTAAACTGGCTAAACTGCATGCTTCAGAAATGATGCCGGACTCAGTTGAGGCAAGACATATTCTGCTTGAATATAATTCACAGGAGGAGATGTTGGTAAAACAGGCATTGGCAGACAGCCTTAAAACAGCTATAGAGAATGGCAGCGATTTCGGATCACTGGCACGTGAGTTTTCGACTGACCGCGGATCAGCACTGCAAGGTGGTGAACTGGGCTGGCTTGGCAGGGGACAAATGGTTAAACCATTTGAAATTGCTGCATTTAATAATAAAATAAATGAAGTGGCAGTTGTTCCTTCCCAGTTTGGACTTCATATAATACAAACCATAACAAGAGGTATCGAAACAAGACAGGTACAGGTGGCAATGCTGGTAAGAAATGTTATACCCAGTACCCAAACATACCAAAATGTATATGCACAGGCAAGTAAATTTGCCGGTGAAAATACCTCAAAACAAAAATTCGATGAAGCTGTCGAAGAACAAAAACTGGAAAAAAAATCAGCTGTAATAAAGGAAAATGATCGCCAGATCCAGGGACTTGACAATGCCAGAATGCTTGTAAGGGCTGCTTATGATTCTAAAGTTGGTGAACTCCTGAAAGATACACAGGGATCAACAATCTTCGACCTTGGAGAGAATTTTGTTATTGCAACGCTGGTTTCAGCAACTGAAGAGGGGATAGCAGATTTCGAATCAGTTAAACAAAGAGTAAACTTAGCTGTTCTAAAAGAGAAGAAATCACAATTCCTGATGGAAAAAATGAATAAAGCTATCGAAGGTAAAACAGATTTATCTGCTATTGCAACTGAATTGGGAACTACTGTGAGAAATGCAAATGACATCACTTTCAGCTCAATCCAGGTTCCCGGAGCTGGCATGGAGCCTGCACTCGTTGGAACAGCCGCTGCTCTTGAGCCTGATATTATTTCAAAACCCGTTGCCGGCAACAATAGTGTTTTTCTGGTTAAGGTAACATCTGTGAGCCAGGATGCTGAAGAAACTGATATTGAAACTGAAAAAATGAGGCTGGCAGGAGACCTGAATTTCCGGACAAATTCGGCAGCTTATGCAGCACATCGTGAAAATGCAGAAATTATTGATAGAAGATCAAAATTTTATTAATCCCTTATGACCCTTAATAAAAAAACCTTATTGATGATACTTGACGGATGGGGAATTGGTGATGGTTCAGAACGTGATATCATCTCCTCAGCACCAACGCCTGTAATGGACAATCTGTTGCAGCAATATCCCCATTCCCAATTACTTACCTGTGGCGAAAATGTAGGACTGCCGGACGGGCAAATGGGAAATTCAGAAGTTGGTCATCTCAATATAGGTGCAGGACGTGTATTGTACCAGGATATGGTAAAAATAACACGGGCCATCAAAGACAGGTCATTGTGGAAAAATCCGGCGTTATTGAAAGCTTTCAACTATGCAAAAGAGAATGACAAAAAAGTACACCTCATTGGACTTATAGGTCCCGGTGGTGTGCATGCATTAAGTTCTCATATGGTTGCACTGTCACAGATAGGAACTGATATGGGGATTGAAAAAATCTTCATTCACGGCCTGACTGACGGGAGAGATACAGATCCCCGATCAGGATACGGTTTTATTGAAAATGATCTCCAGGCCCTCTCTTCTACTAATGCAAAATTCGCCTCCCTTATAGGCAGATATTATGGTATGGACAGGGACAAAAACTGGGACCGGATTAAACTGGCATACGACCTCTTTACAAAAGGTAAGGGAACCAAAGCAACCAATTTACTTACGGCAGTTAAGGATTCCTATAATGAAGGCGTTACTGATGAGTTCATCAAACCGATTGTAATGGTGAATGAAACAGGAGAGCCCCTGGCATTGATCGAAGAAAATGATGTGGTAATATGCTTTAACTTCCGAACTGACAGGCTTCGCCAGATAACCATAGCATTTACCCAGGAAAACCTGCCTGAATCCGGAATGAGTACATTACCGTTGCAATGGTATACCCTTACTAACTATAAAGCTGACTTCAAAGGCATTAATGTGATCTTCGACAAGGAAAACGTTACAAATACAATGGGAGAGGCGGTTTCAAAAGCAGGCCTTAAACAGATACGTATTGCAGAAACAGAAAAATATGCACACGTTACCTTTTTCTTCAGCGGGGGACGTGAAAAAGAGTTTGATGGAGAAACACGTATTTTAATTCCCTCCCCTAAAGTGCCTACATATGATCTTCAACCTGAAATGTCAGCGCCAAAAATTAAAGATGCAATCGTGCCAAAACTTAAAAACAGGGAAGCCGATTTTATTTGCCTGAATTTTGCCAATTGCGATATGGTAGGACATACAGGTGTATACGATGCTATTTACAAAGCTGTTAAAGCAGTCGACAAATGCGTTGGTGAAGTGGTGGAGGCAGCTCTGGAGGGGGATTATAATGTATTGATAATTGCTGACCACGGAAATGCAGATAATGCTGTTAATGAAGATGGTTCGGAAAATACAGCTCATTCACTCAACCCCGTGCCATGCATCCTGGTAAGTAATGATAAACCAAATGTGAAACTGGAGAACGGGATCCTTGCAGATGTTGCTCCAACCCTCCTTTCAATAATGGGACTTGAAATTCCGAAAGAGATGACAGGGAAAAATTTGATAAGCCTGGCTTAACTTATAACCAGGATTTTTTAAACCCCGCATCCATCGGCTATAATATTTACCGGCTTCAATAGTTTGAAAGATCCTGAAAATAAATACACAAATGATTGAAATAGGCCGTACCATCATCAGCAGGAATGTTATCGAAAAAGAATTTAGATGCGATCTCAGAAAATGCAAAGGGGCCTGTTGCATAGAAGGAGATTCAGGTGCCCCGTTAACACCGGAAGAGGCTGAAATAATTCAAAATATATACCCCTTTTTTAAGGAATATCTTCCCGAAGAAAATATCAGAATTATTGAGGGCAGAGGTTTTTCTATGATCGATCATGACGGTGACCTCGTTACTCCTTTGATCGGTAACGGCCAATGTGTTTACTCTTTTTATGATGAAACAGGAATACTAAGTTGCAGTATTGAAAAAGCATTTAACAACAAAAAAACAAATTTCAGGAAACCTCTTTCCTGCCACCTCTTTCCGGTAAGGATTACTGAGTATAAAAATTTCGATGCTGTAAATTATGAAGAACTGGATATTTGTAAATCCGCACTAGTCTGTGGGAAAAGCATGCAGATACCACTTTTCAGGTTCTTAAAAGAACCATTGATACGAAAATATGGAGAAGAATGGTACCAGGAACTGGAAATAGCTGCAAATCATATAAAAAACAGCAAAGAATCTACATTCAGAAAATTATAAAATTTTAAACAGATGAAACCCCCATGATGGGCGGTGTTAATTTTAAAGGTGCCCTCACAAAAGGGAATGAATATAAAACAAAAAAGTTACGGCTTTAAAAGCCACATTGAAATACTGAAGCAACAAATTTAAAGTCCGCCTAAGAAAAAATGCGTAAATAAATGATGGAATGTAACGTTAAAAAATCAAATCTGTTTGACGAACGTTAGGCATAAGGAACGAATGCCTAAAAGGAGGAGTTATTTTGATTTTAGTGGAATGGTATCATTTTTAGCTATTTTTTCTTCAGCGGTGGCTTTTTTT
>JAAYJR010000548.1 GCA_012522835.1 Bacteroidales bacterium | reverse complement strand
TAAATCAGTCAGGACCTCCCATAACCGGGAATATGCAAAAAAACTCTGGAAGATCTCTGAAGATATCACAGGTGTAAAAATTGACTTGCAAAAATCCTGAAATCAAAATTTCCTTGAAAGTTTTAGCAGTCCGCCAGCCTGTCGGGGATGCAGTTCACCGATATCGCCCGAAACTGACACTGAAATATCCACAGGAAATGATTCATTTATATAATCCAGCGTCAGGAGTGCTGACAACTGTTTTCTTTCAGGATCATAGGCATGCTGATAAGTCCCCCGGTTTGTTGTAAAAGTCATCAATCCTTTCCACTCCAGATGTTCAGACAGAGTGCCGTTTAATCCCACATGATGCATCTTCAGGCGGTTATTTTCGATATAAGTAACAATTCCGTCATTAAACTGCAACGGAGAAAAGAGAGGAGAGCTCATGGCATACCCCATATTGGTATGTCCCGAGCGATAAACACTATGATTAAAATAATTGTCCCGGCCGCGCATAACCCCTGACAAATGGACGTTGCCACTCTGATGAACAGTATACATAAATTCGTACAAAACCTGGTTAATCAGACTTTTTCCCCTGAAATCTAAAAATACCCCGGCAAGATTATCGCGCCAGTTATCCAGCTCCATACCAGAATGGTCCTCAAACGGATGGCTAAGATAAAATGTTAAGCTGTAATTCTTCTGTTTAAAAGCCAACTCCGTATAGTAAGCCCCAAGCTGGTCACCTGCAACATTTATCTGATCACCCGTAGTGAACTCCTCATTGCCGCTACGGCCGGAGATATAGAGCCAGTAAGCCTGCAAATCATCAGGTAGGGGACCCAGCACAGGCGAGACACCACCCCAGTATACATAGTGGTTCAGTCCTGCTGTTAACCATAGCGACTTACTTATCTTAAGCCTCGCAAAAAGAGACTTATGATGTAATCTTGCGTTTTCCACATAACGATTCTCACCCAGCCATCCCTCATCGTACACAGCTTTAAAACCAACACGCTCTTTAAAGAAAAAAAAGGGAATAAACCCGTTAGTCCCAAATCTTATTTTAGGATAAGGACGGGCATTCAGGCTACTCTCCATATGTCCGTTAGACGAAGACAATCCGGAGAAATTCTCCTCATCTGAAAACCATCCTGCATCAAGTTTTACACTTTTAAATGAAAGTCCGGCATAGAGAAGGTTAAAATGAGCATCAAAACGGTCAGACCAGGCACCAGTCAGATCAAATCCAATCTGTGTCCTTAAAGATGAATTAAACAACCCAACCTTATCATACTCACCACACAGGGAAGCCACTTGCACAGACGAACCCTGCCGGGGATACCGGCCATTCCGGTTATGAACCAGCCAGAAAGGCAAATTCGTGCCTGAAGAATGAAGAGTTTCGACTGAAAAAGAACCGCTAACATGATTTATTATCGAATCATTCGCCACCGCCATCAACGGAGCAAATAAGAACACCCACATAAATATTTCTTGCAATCTGCTGTTTCTCATCTGAGTAAAAAATTTACTAAAACGGATTATCCACCACCAAATGAGGTGGCTTTTATCCCGGTTTTTGCCACGCATCACAATTTTTTTCAATCTCACAGGCCTTTCAGGCATATCCCCGCAAAAACATGACCACACCCAAAGATTTTTAAATTGATTAAAACCTTATCACCTTAAAAAATACAAAAAAACAATTATTCATTGACAATGGTAAAACTATCATCTGCCACCCTCCACCTCCTCCAGCTCGTCAGTCAGGTCGTCAGTCAGGTCAGCCTCCATGAAACCATCATCCTGCGGAAGGATCAACCTGAACCTGTCAATCTGATCCATCTCCAGGATACCCTTACCGAGCTCAAAACCAAGTATATGTCCTCCAAATGACTGGTCATCAGAGATAAAATGCAAATGGTAACCAGGCACATTAACACCCTTAACAAAAGGGGGACAATAAAATCCTGAAAGAGTACCCGTTATGGTATCTGTTTCAAATTCAGGCTGATCGGCGGTAACCTCCACCAGCGGGGGATAAGGCTTTGTCTGTGCCGGCACACTCCTGGTTTTTACTGAGTTAAAAGTCCCTGTTACCCGCAGGGCATAAAAAAGGTTCGGACTCTTCATCAGACTGTCTGCCATAGATTTCAGTCCGGCAAAGGAGAGTGCTGTCACCTGATACTTACTTTCGGGGTTGAAGAAAGTGACTGTTGCAAATGGCGTTTGGGTTGCAGGGTCAGGCTTATTCACAGCTCCGCTTCCCGTTACCTGGAAAAAAGTCCCGTTTAGCAGTGCCATTTCTCCATCGAGAGCATTGAATGTACCAATTCCAAAATCACCCCACCCCGCCAGGTCTTTCAAAGTTGTGGGCCCGTCATAAACACCTGTCATTAATGCATCTATGGCAGACACCTGTATCACTGCCTGTACTGATGCGGACTTCTCTTCCCTGGACCGCCAGTAAAAAAATAAAGCCGTCAGGAGAATGGCAATT
>JAAYJR010000023.1 GCA_012522835.1 Bacteroidales bacterium | reverse complement strand
GTAATTGCCGGTTTATACATTGAGATGAAAAGCTGGGTTAACAGGTCCGGCATTAGCAATATGAGTGCATCTTTGCTGGGGAGTACTTTGATATTGCTTTTTGTTTTTAGCATTGCCAAAGGACAGGCTCCTAATTATTTCATGGTTATGATACCCCCAATTGCAGTTGTGGCATCAGGAAGGATAATTCAGGCTTTTAAAAAGTCCAAACCGGGTTCTGGCATATTAATCACAGTTTTTGAGATCAGCCTGCTGATAGTTTTGATTTTTTTACTTATAGCCGTGTTCATCTTAAGTTCCGGTTTATTTTACCCTTTACTTCTGACGGTTATTTCTATTACAGTAATATATTTCTGCGTGTTTAAAGGAATTCACAGCTTTGAAAGGCTGGCCTTTGTATCAGTTCTTATGACAGGGATTTTTAATCTTTTTTTTAATGCCGGGATAATACCAGCCTTATACTCCTATCAGGGAACCAGGCAAGTATTGAATATCTTTGAAGCTAACAGACAGGAGGGTGACAGGCTCTGCAACTTTGAGACTGAGGAATATGAATTGTTTTTTTATGCAGGGGATCCGGTATTAAACATCAATGACTGGGATGAACTGTACAGTGTAATGGAACGTCCCGGAACCTGGCTATATACAAATGAGACTAAATATAAAGACATTAAAAATATGAATTACCAGAACATTGCCGTTTATGAAATAAGGCAACGTGGAATGAACCGGATAACATTACCGTTTTTAAACCCGCAGACAAGAGATGAGACTTTAAAATCAAACTATTTAATAAGAACCAGATGACTAAAAAATTATCAATTGTAATTCCTGTATACAATGAAGAGAAAACAATTGTAAAAATTTTAGACCGTTCGCTGTCTGTCAGATTATTTTATCAATATCAAAAGGAGATCATTATCGTAAACGATTGCTCCGGTGATGGTACGGCAGCCTGTGTGGAACATTATATTGATAATCATCCGGATGATTGTATTAAACTTTTTCATCAGCCTGTGAATATGGGTAAAGGTGCGGCGCTGCACAGGGGGATTGCTGAATCCACCGGTGATTGTATCATTATTCAGGATGCCGACCTTGAATATGACCCCCGAGAATATAATGACCTCCTTAAACCTGTGGCAGAGGGTAATGCAGATGTAGTTTACGGTTCAAGATTTATGGGAGGAAATCCACACCGGATTTTATTTTTCTGGCATTCAATCGGAAATAAGATCCTTACTTTCATTTCCAATCTGTTCACTAATCTTAACCTTACAGACATGGAGACCTGTTATAAATTATTCCGTGCCGATATTATTAAGAAGCTGGATTTAAAAGAAAAGAGGTTTGGGTTTGAACCTGAAGTTACCGCAAAAATAGCCAGGGTTCCAGGAATAAGAATCTATGAAGTAGGTATTTCGTATTACGGGAGATCTTATGAAGAGGGTAAAAAGATTGGCTGGAAGGATGGATTCAGGGCACTGTATTGTGTCCTTAAATATAATCTGATTAGCCGATAAGACAGTTATAGCAGTATTATGAGGAAGCATGAAACATATTTTGTAACTTTAAAATCATCGGTTTGCTGGTTTTTATGTGCCCTGCTGCTCGCTTTTTTGATTGCTAACAGACATAGTAATACAGGGACTTATAACTGGATGACTCCATTGTGGGCAGATCAGGCAGGTTATTATGTCTATTTGCCTTCATTTTTTATATATGATTTTGATGTCGCATCGTTTCCTGAAGGTATTGAAGCTAATACAGGAGATGGTTTTTCTCTTGACCTGAACAGTAATAAAGTTCTTACACGCTACTCGTGTGGGGTTGCTCTGTTGCAGGCTCCCTTTTTTCTTATAATTCATTTGTTGGCGGGAATTCTGGGACACCCACAGGATGGTTTTTCCGGAATATACCATCAGGTTCCCAATCTGGCAGCTTTTTTCTATGCTCTTCTTGGGATGATATTTCTTTGGAAATTTTTAAGTTATTATTTTGGGCGTGGAACTCTGTTTTTAGTTTTGGCAGCCATCTTTTTTGGTACAAACCTTTATTATTATGCAATAGACAGTACAGGCATGTCCCATATCTATTCATTTGGACTTTTTGCAGTGGCTGCCTGGCTGTCAAAAAAACTTCTAAATGCAAGTAGTAGTCAACAGTATAAATATCTTATAGCCTGGGGGATTGTTTTTTCATTGATCGTGCTCGTCAGGCCATC
>JAAYJR010000425.1 GCA_012522835.1 Bacteroidales bacterium | reverse complement strand
TGTCCTTCAGGAGAAATGGCAAAAACTGGCCGGCCGGTTTTGCGATGAAAAAGGTGTGAATGTATTAGTCAGCCATCTTTTTATGGTAAAAAAGGGCGATGAACTGCCGGAAGAACCGGAGGACGAAAAGCCCATTTTACACGTAGGAGGGGCGCAGGCAGTTTACACCGAAAATATTCCAAAACAGATACAATACACCGCACTGGGGCACCTGCACAGGATGCATCAGGCAGATTCAAAACCTTGTCCGGTATATTACAGTGGTAGTCCGCTGTCGTATAGCTTTGCAGAGACTGATCAGAAAAAATATGTTTTAATCATTGAAGCTGAACCGGGTGAAGCTGCTAAGGTACTGGAGATTGAACTGACCAGAGGAAAACGTTTGCTGAGAAAACGTGCCGAAGGTACAGAAGAGGCATTGCGGTGGCTGGCCGAAAATAAAGATGCCCTGGTTGAGCTGACGCTGGTAACCGAAACTTTTCTGACTGCGATGGAACGAAGAAAACTAAATGCTGCTCATCCCGGAATTGTTGCCATCATACCTGAAGTAACTGATGCTGCAAGTCTGGTTGGCAGTCAGCAAAAGCAAATAGACCTGCACCAAAGCATGGAAAAACTTTTCCGTGATTATTTCATACATGAAAAAGGACATGACCCAAATGAGGATTTAATGAATTTATTTACCGAAATTATGGCAGAAGAGGATTGAAAATAAACCACTAACAACACAGCTAAACAAACAAAAAAATCCGTGTAAATCTGTGGCAAAAAAACTAAAACAATGATACCCGTAAAACTTACAATACAAGGCCTGTACTCTTACCAGGAAAAACAGACCATCGATTTTACGAAATTAACTGCCGCCAGCCTGTTTGGCATTTTCGGAACCGTGGGCAGCGGGAAGTCGTCAATTTTGGAAGCTATCACTTTTGCAGTTTATGGCCGGACTGACCGGTTGAATTTATCAGGCGATAACAGGTATTACAATATGATGAACCTGAGGTCAGACGAACTGCTTATCGACTTTATTTTTGAAACTGGCAGGGAGCAAACTGCCTACAGGGCAATAGTAAAAGGCAGACGAAACAGTAAAAAATTTGAAGATGTAAAAGCGCTGGAAAGGACTGCATATAAAAAAGCAGATAATGATTGGTATCCCATTGAAAATGAAGCCCTCGAGCTGGCAATAGGATTAAGTTACGAAAATTTCAAACGTACCATTATCATTCCACAGGGACAGTTTCAGGAGTTTCTGCAACTGGGAAATAAGGACCGTACCCAAATGATGAAAGAGCTTTTCAACCTCGGAAAGTTCGAATTTTACTATAAAGTCACTTCGCTGGAATCAAAAAATAATGCCAGAAAACAAAACGTGGAAGGACAATTGCAACAACTGGGCCCTATCAACCAGGAACAGATAAATAATTATCAGGTGCAGTTGACAAAACTGGAGGGGGAATTAAAAGAACATAACCGGAAACTTGCTGAAAATCAGCAATCGGAAGAACAGCTTCGGAAATTGCATGAGTTAACTCAAAAGAAATCCGAAGCAGAAAAAGAACTAAAAAAACTTCAGGATCAGAAGCCTGAATTTCAGGAACTCGAAAAGAAAATTATCCGTTACGAGCAGTGTGTGTTCCGGTTTAAACACCTGCTGGATTCGTTGAATGAAAACCTCAGGAAAAAGAAAGAGCGTGAAAAGCAAATTCAGATTGAAAGTAAAAAGTTAAAAGCAGAAGAGGCTGAAATTGAACGGCTCGCAAAGCTTATCGAAGAGATAAAACCGGCGTATGATAACCGGGAGGAGCTGAAAAAAAAGGCAGAAGAGCTGATCCGGCTATTACAGTTGAAAAAGCTTGAAGAAACCATTGAAAAAGAAGAGGCCCGTTTAAATAAAGGCGCAAAGGTTTTGCATGATACAGTTCAACAGATTGAAAAACTAAAAACAGAGAAGCAGCAGATTGAAAAGCATATTAAAGAGGAACGTGGTAAAATCCCTGATCTGACATTGTTGTCAGCAATCAAGGCCTGGTACCTGGAAAAACAAAACCTTGTCAATCAGCTTGGTGAAACCGAAAAGGAAATTGAAAAATACTTACAACAAGAAAAAGAGATCAGGGAGGAAGTATCCCGGATTTTAACTGCACCGGTTTTTGAAAAGTTACCTGAAAAAGCAGATTATGCAAGCTGCATTAAACATCTTAAAGCTGAAACATTAAAAATTAAAGAAATACAAAAAGAACTTAATCAGCAGGAAAGTCATTTTCACGTTAAAGCACAGTTAAAGACCTATGCCGGAGAACTGGAAGAAGGTAAACCATGTCCTCTTTGCGGATCGCTTCACCATCCTGAACGATTTAAAGCAGATGATAATGACGATGCGTTGGCAAAGCTGGCAATAAAACAGCAGGCTTTTGAGCAACAACTGCAGCAAATATCAGATTTAAACAATCGGTTGATAATACTCAATAACCAGAATCAAACGATTCAAAAAAATCAAAATGAATTGAATGAAAAGAAGAGGGAGCAAATGCAAAAAACAGCAGCTCATGCTGAATTGTTTGTCTGGGAAAAATACCGCGAAGAAAAGAAGTTGGATGAAGCTTTCCGGGAGGCAAAACGTATTCAGGGTGAGTTAAAAGAACTTGAGACGGCTTTGGAGAACGCAACTAAAAATCTCACGCTTGAAGAAAAGAAAAAGGAAGATTATCAAGCCGGACTGGAAAAAATAAAAACTTTACTTACGATTCATCAGACTGAGCTGAAAACAAAGGCTGATCAGCTTCAGTTAATTCAGCCGGAAAAGTACAGCCAAATAGCGGTTGAACAGATAGAAAAAGAGAAATCGGATCTGTTGAATAAACACAACCTGATTGTAAAAGAGTTCACTGAAAAATCCACCTTACTGCAGGAACGAAATAAACAGAAAGACATACTGAGCGGAAGCCTGAAGACAAATCTGAGTGAACTGGAACAGGATCAGGCAACAATTGAATCCCTTAAAAAACGAATTGATGAACAACTGGTGAAATCTTCCTTTCAATCTGTTGATGAGGTGGTCCGGATTCTTTCGGAATTTATGGATACGGAGGCAGAAAAACAAAAAACAGCTCAGTTTAAAGACCGGCTTATTCGCAGTAAGTCATTGCTGGAACAGTTGCAAAACGAAATTGGCGGGCGTGTCTATGATGCTGAACTGCACAATAAGCTTATCAGTGAAATTTCTTCGCTGAAAGAACAGATTTCACAAAAAGATCAGGAAAAGGGAAAAACAGCCGAACTACTCAAAAAACTTCAGAAAGATTTGGAAAGCCAGGCAGTGCTTAAAAAAGAATTTGAGCAACTGGAAGAAAGGGCTGAAAACATTAAAATAATGAAGTCATTGTTTAAGGCGAGTGGTTTTGTAAATTACATCTCATCGGTTTATCTGCAGAATTTATGTAATGCGGCCAACGACCGTTTCTTCCAGCTTACCCGGCAAAAGCTGAGTCTGGAGATCACTCCCGACAATAATTTCCAGGTACGCGATTTTATGAATGGCGGCAAAATCAGAAGTGTCAAAACGCTTTCCGGGGGGCAGACTTTTCAGGCGGCATTGTCACTTGCACTGGCTTTGGCTGATAATATTCAGAAAATTACCGAATCGAACCAAAACTTCTTTTTCTTAGACGAAGGATTTGGCTCA
This sequence comes from Bacteroidales bacterium, assembly GCA_012522835.1. Lineage (GTDB taxonomy): Bacteria > Bacteroidota > Bacteroidia > Bacteroidales > Prolixibacteraceae > JAAYJR01. The sequence continues at coordinate 853 of JAAYJR010000425.1, read as the reverse complement.
CTCGATAAAGAGGCTCTGAATATTGTGTTTGACACTTTAAAATCACTACGAAAAGAAAACCGTATTGTAGGTGTTATCTCACACGTAGAAGAAATGCAGCAGGAGATTGATGTACATCTGAGAATTGAAAATCAGACGGAAAAAGGAAGTATAATTCAGCCAAGTTGGTTAATCGCGCGGCAAATTTCCTCCGTATAAAATTTACAGGAAAACCTTATAGTTAAAATAAACCGGCAAATTTCAGGTAAGGGATAATATTTTCGTTTTTTTGTCCTGCTGTTCCGTCGTATTCAATTGTAACTACAGGTACGCCTGTCATTTCCTCAATCTTTGAGACCATAGCTTCAGTTACCAGCGACGGACAACAATAAGACGGATTGGTTTGAATAAACAGATCGAGATCAGGATGTTGCCGGATGAGCGCATGAATTTTAAGAATATTTTCCAGCGACTCACCACGTTGAAGAATGTTCAATCCAAACTTATTTAGCCATTCAGCCGTTTCCATCGATGAAATGGCTTTAACCTCACCGTTATACCTGGCAAAATATTTACTGTACTTGTCTTCAATCAGCGGTATCAGCGATGTGAGAAATTTTATCTGCATGTAACTCAGTTAGTGGCCTTCCTTGTAAATTCTTTCTGAAAACGGAGTAACCACAATTTTCATATATTCGCTGTAGGGAGTGGTAATTACTTCCCCTCCGTTTTCTTCCACAGTTTTTATGAGATGCTGGTTCAACAGGGCATTGTCGCGAACATATAAATCGCCAAATATAGCCACTCTGGGTCTGGTTGTTTTTTCAGTCCCGATAGATTCAAAACCGTTTATAATTTCTGCCAGTACCTGATC
>JAAYJR010000152.1 GCA_012522835.1 Bacteroidales bacterium | reverse complement strand
GTTTAGCAGCTTGAGCCGACGGATTAGAGGGCACTGCAGAAAATTTACATCCCTGCTATTGCCAGCATCCGTTCGCTCAAGCGAACGGCAAGGGATAGGGCTTTGAACAACTGGCTGCCATAATCTGTGCCTTATCCATTGCCGTCGGCTTCAGCCGACGGATTAGATCAAAATATCATATATACCTCATTGCTACATGCAGTGCCTGACTGCCATACCCTCCTCCAAACAGATGGTAGTGGTTTAATATGTGATAAAGCTGATAAAGCTTATTGCGCTCTTTCCAGCCGGGTGGTAAAGGATTAATTTCATTATAAGCATCAAAAAAGCGGCCTGAAAATCCACCAAAAAGAGTCATAATTGACATCTCCATCTCCCTGTCAGCATAATACGCAGCAGGATCAATCAGTGCCGGACCATTTTCTGTAATCATATAGTTACCCGACCATAAGTCACCATGTATTAATACCGGCTTTGATTCCTGTGGCAACAGCTCAGGTATTCGATTCAGCAACCTGTTGTAGATCTTCCTCTCTCCTGCAGGCAGTGACCTCCTTCTCTGTATCTCGTCAAGCAAAAAGCGAAGCCTGTTATCCCTGTAAAATTCTACCCAGTCAGTTTTCCAGGTATTTTTCTGCGGTGTAGTACCGCAATAATTATCATCATAAAATCCAAAGCGGTCACTGGTGAATTTATGCATCTCTGCAAGTCCGCGCCCCAGAGCCTCATCACCCTCTGATGCCATATATCCGGGATTGAGGTATTCAAGCACAATAAAACCGGCAGGCCCTTCTGCGGTAGCATAAACCTCCGGAATAATAAGCGATCTTCCGGATGCTTTTTTCATCTCTCTGAGCCCCTGAGCCTCCCTGATAAACATGTCGCCCGCACAGTTGCTGTTCCACTTCAGAAAAAAAGTACCCAGATTGGTTTTCAGCTTTGATGCATTATTTATACATCCGCCACCAACTGCAGAAGAGGAACTGATAAAAACCTCCTTCCCGAAATATTCAGATAACCGGGTTTCTATACTCTTATAAAGATCTGTCTTCTCTTTATCAAACATAACCTGTTTTTAAAATCCGGCTCATCAGGTAATATGAGCTCATCAATCATTAATGATTTAATATGCAGTTATTTTCCTGACACCTTTTCTTTACTACCCAGCCAGAAAACTGCACTGACAAACCAGATAAGTGCACCGGCAAGCATCCATGAATTTTGGGTTGAATGACCGATTTCTCCCAAAAAGAAAAGTATTGAAGGAAGAATCGTCAGGATAAGTCCTGCTAATGATATCATTTGAAGTATTCGCTTCATTTTAAACTATCTTTTTTTGATAAAATTTACTGAACAATACAAATAAACCGATGGCAAGAATCCATGCAGGGAGAGGAAGGAAGTATAGCTCAATGCCCACTACCATGTTCATAATCAGGGCAGCTATCAATAATATAAACCATGTAAGTCCTGCAGCCCAGTTAAAATTGATCTTCATTTTCTCTGCATAATAATCATGTAGCTGAAATTTTTTCATCAGATAAAAATCAGCAAAAATAATTCCGCCCATTGGTATCAGGACAAGTCCGTATAATGCGACAAAATCCATCAGTTTCATTACCAGGGCTGGGAAAAGGGCGGCTGTTGTTGTAATCAATCCGGCCAGTAGAGTTACCTTCCAGCGGCTCCATCCGGGAGAAGCCACCTGTAATGCAAGTCCGGCCCTGTAAAGTGTCGGATTGGCAGTTGTCCACCCCGCTACAATAACACAAAGGGCGCCGGCCACTCCGATAGCCTGATAAGCCACTTCTCCGGGAGCATCACTTGTTGCAGCTGCATATAGTATGCCTGAGCAAATCCAGGCAACATAGTGGCCAAGAAACATTCCGACAGCCGAGGCAAATCCATATTGCCATTTCCTGGCATAACGAAAGATCGACAGATCGCTCATACCCAGATGCATAGCCGCATTGGCAAACCAGGTAAAAAAGATAACGTGCCAGATCGTAAACTGCGACTGTCCTTCAAGGGCTGTTCCTGTCCATATTTTGGCTCGTGCAACCTCCCAAAAATTACCGAGGTCAGTTTGTATACCCAATCTCGGAAATGAGGAAATTGCTGCTGCAAGAAATATTAAAAACATCCATGGTGCTGCAACTTTTGAAAATCTTGCCAGTTTTTCAAATCCTAAAATTGCAAAAGTTGTAATAACAGCTCCTACTGCAAATACTGTAATTACCCAACCGGCACTGGACGGGTACATATCGTTAAGAGTAGGCATATCCACATTAAATGGAATTCCCACTGCTGTAGCCGAGACAGCAACCATCGCTCCGGCAAGAAAACAAAACATGAGGGCATTTACTATGTTGTAGAGAAAAACCAGCACAGAGCCACATATTTTTTTTAGCTGCCAGTATAGTGATAACCGGGCTTTTACGGCAATAGGTGTGGTAATGAATGCCCAGCTCAGTACAGCCATGATGTTACCAATTAATCCTCCGATAAACATATCAGTAACGGACACACCATGAGCGACAAACAGCATACCTATAACGAATTCAGTACCTGCCACATGCTCTCCGGCAAAACTTCCCAGAAAATTACCAATTCCCTGCAACGCATTCTTAGTCACCGGTTCCCGATCAAACTCATATAGTGAATCAAGTTTTTTAGAAATGGTTTGTATCTTCATATTTCAGTTCAATTTTTGATTTTAAAGTCCCTAAATTATAGAATAAATTTTAAAAATTCCGGAAAACATATAAACTTTAAGTATTATTATGTAACTTAGTCCAAATACAACCAGCTATGCAAAATACATTATTGACATATTTTAATAAGCGTTTTGGCCGTGAAGATCTTCATGAAAAGAAAAAATCCGATCCGGGCCCGGTGATAACAATTTCGAGGCAGGTGGGATGCAACGGAGTAAAGCTAGCAACAAAGATGGCAGACACCCTGAATGAGCATCCTGCATTCTCAACATGGAAAGTGCTAAGCAAGGAGATTTTCTATGAAAGCGCAAGGGAACTGAATATGGAACCCGAAAAAATCAGGCGGATTTTTAAACAGGATGAATCGTATGCACTGAACGACATAATCAATGCAATAGGTTCCCGCAGGTTTAAAAGTGAAAAAAAGATAACAAAGACTGTAAGAGAAATTATTTTCTCTTTTGCAATTGACGGTTATTGTATAATTGTCGGCCGTGCTGCACATATAATTGCCTGTAGTATAAAGAATGCCCTTCACGTAAGGCTTTATGCTCCTCTTGAATACCGGATCAAAACAATCATGGAGAATAACCGGCTGAACAGTGAAGAGGCAATAGAATTTATCAATAAAGTTGAAAAAGAGAGAATTGCTTTTCGTAATACTATTGGAGAGATCAGCATGGAGAACGACCTCTTTGATATATTCATCAACAGGGCATCATTTAATGATGAAGATACTATAAACCTGATCAGGGAGGCTGCCACAAAAAAGGGTATTTTTAAAGATTACCTGGATCTGCCGCATTTTTATCCTTAGTGATTACCTGCGTTCTGTTTCTCGTTATGCACGGGTTACAGTAACCGGTCCAGTCTATTGCATCAGCCAATCTTTCAAAGCAGTTAATATCTCCGTAAAGGAAATCAGCTTGCCGTGATGGTTTATCGTAACACATCATAGGGTGCATCAGTGCTATATAATTTTTCAACTTCAGGGGCAGTGACGCTTCAATGGCATGATTACCCCAGAGGAACCACACTGCATTTCCGGCTCTTTCGTTTATAAAAACTAACAGCCTGGCTGTAAAGAGCTTCCACAGATTCCTGTGACTTCCGGGATTTCCCGGTTCACAGGTGAATGATGTATTTAAAAGCAAAACGCCCTGCTTTTCCCAATAAGTAAACAACTCACCTGGCGGCAACACCGGAAATTCTGATTTAATTTTCTCCTTAAGAGTGCTATACTTAATTATTTCTCCTGTATATGCTTTATATACAGCTCTTAATATATTCTTCAATGAAATATTCCTGAACCTCTGGTCCCACGAAATGAGATTCCCCACCTCAAAAGCCCGTCCAGTGGCAGCCCCTTCCTGCGGATAAGGATCCTGTCCGAGTATTATTACCCTGGCTGAATCCAGGGGAAACTCCAGAAACCTCAATACTCTGTCAACCCGTGGAGTATATGGATTTATGAACACTTGTGATTCAATCTTTTTCAGCAAGTCAATATTTGACCTGTTTAAAAAAGGCTGCCACACATCATTAATGGCAATATTTTTCAAAAAAACCGGACTCATTGAGTTATCTTAAAGAAATTATCAGCTAACTATTTATGTCAACCTGTAATTATTATCAGCTAACTATTTATGTCAACCTGTAATTATTATCAGCTAACTATTTATGTCAACCTGTAATTTTTGAAGGTAACCCTTTTACATTTACCGGTTTCTGATCATCCGGTTTAATCTCGAACATATCATTTGGAGTAAGCTTGCACTCCTCTAACATCTTAAGGCAATATTCCAGTCTCCCCAGGTCATCCCCTGTATTATTTGTACCGAACGTAAACTTCACTCCTGCCTCCTTAGCCATTTTTATCATCCGTGCATCCGGCACCTTATACCTGGCATTGATTTCCAGAGCTATATTATTATCAGCCAGCACTTTGACTACCCTTTTGATTCGTTCTTCAGTCCACAGCGTTTCATACTCATCTTTGATTGTCTCTGGCAAAACAGTGGGATTAACATAAATATCCACTGGCTCCTGTGAGAATACTGCCTCTATTTTCTCAACCATCTGGTCCATGAACTGCTGTTTGTCGTCGACCCACACCTCATCAGGCATCCATATACGGTTACGCCGTCCTTTATAATCAGTAAAGGTCATGACATCGGTAAATACATAGTCGAACATCGCAATGGCTTCAGGTGAAAAAAGTGTGATCCATTCCCTTCCTTCGGCCTGCATGCCTTTAAAAACAGGAACTTCCTTTACTTCATTGATATAGGCATACAGAGATGAATCGTTGGTTACCGGAAAATGCAGTCCGCAGTTAGGAGCAATCCCGTAATTGATACCCAATCTCTGTGAATTTTTTACCACATCTTCGACTGTTAATCCTCCCTTAAGATGAACATGGTAATCGATCAGTGGAAATCCGGCTTTCATCAGCTTAGTAACCATTGTATCCCACTCTTTATCAACCTCCGTAGTGATCTTTTCACTTACGGGAAGCCTCTTAACCCTGATATTCTTATAGTATGTGGTACTGCCCGGATCGTGTGCCTGAAGGGCAACCGTTCCTTTACCAAGGCGTATCCCTTCACTACCCTCCGGCCTCCAGGGATCCTCAGGTTCAATATATTCATTTACCTTAACATCGTTCACGAATACTTCGATATGATTTCCGGATACCCTGATACGCATCTTAAACCATTCGTTGTCATTTGCCAGGGGATAGTATACATTGCGCACATTATAAATACTTGCTGTCTTTCGCCGTTCAGGATTCTTTTCTGAACCCCGGTATGAGTTATTGACCTGAATTTCATAACCAAGGTGAGGCCACCCCTCTTTTTTGTAGCCGGTATGGATAAATATCCCTGAGTTAGCCTTCTCAAGTGTTTTAATCTCCGCTTCAAATTCGAAATTTTCAAATTCCCCTTCATAGAACAGGTGGGCCCTGGGACCAGAGCATTTAATTGCACCGTCTTCAACTGAGAGACTTTCGGCATTTTCAGCCGACTTCTTCCAGCCATTTAAAGTTTTTCCGTCGAAAAGAGACTCCCACTCACCCGTAGGGGGTGTTGACTTACAGGCTGTTATAATTACAGCTGCAATTATTAAGTTTATAAAAACAATTTTTTTCATTCGAATATCATTTAATTAAACATTTAAAGTTCAATCAATTAATCAGCCAAGATCTTAAAATTTTCATTCACATGCTCCAGGCAATATTCTTTTGTGCTTGACTGATTTAGGTCAGTTTCATTCACGGGGTAAAATCCACCAGTAAAAAATCGACC
>JAAYJR010000054.1 GCA_012522835.1 Bacteroidales bacterium | reverse complement strand
TATGTACACAATATACCAGATCGATGCCTTTGCCGATAAAATTTTCACTGGTAATCCGGCAGCAGTCATACCACTGAAAAAATGGCTTCCTGATCAGTTAATGCAAAACATTGCCATGGAAAATAACTTGTCGGAGACCGCATTTTTTATTCCGGAAAATGATGGATTTCATATACGATGGTTCACACCCCTAACTGAAGTAAATTTATGTGGCCATGCAACCCTGGCTTCAGCTCATGTTATCTTTCAACATACCAATTACGATAAGGATCAAATCATCTTTTCTTCAAGGAGTGGCATATTAAAAGGTAAAAAGGAAGGGCAATTTATTCTTTTGGATTTTCCGGCATCAAATTTAAAAAAGATAAGTTTACCTGATAATATAGAACAAGCTTTCGGCATTCAACCGCAAAAATGCATCAAAGGCAGGGAAGATTTGATGTTTGTTTTTGATAACAGCGAAGAGATAAAGAACCTCACCCCAGACATTGGATTCCTTAAAACATTAAATGCAAGGGGGATTATTGTTACTGCCCCTTCTTTCGAGTATGACTTTGTTTCGCGGTTTTTTGCCCCTGTTGAAGGTATCGACGAAGATCCGGTTACTGGATCAGCACACACAATGCTTATTCCGTACTGGTCAGATCGATTGCAAAAAAAGGAACTGATTACAAAACAAATTTCTTCACGTGGCGGGGTATTGAAATGTTTAAATAAAGGTGCCAGGGTAGAGATTGGAGGCAGGGCCGTTACATTCATGATTGGTGAAATACATCTGTAATATAGTAGCCAATCCGGGAATTATCTTGTGATCCGGAAATAATGAATTAAAAAAGAAAGGATAATTATGTCTAAGTTCAATAAAATGCGAAAGATACTGACCATATCGCTCAGCAGCTATTATAATTAATAAATTTTAATTGCACTTAATTGCTAAATATCAGTATATTCTGATGTTTAAACTTATAGAACACCAGCATTTAGATTTTTAAAAAGCTAACTGGTCATTGTTCAGATAAAAATTTTGCAGTACTAAAATTATTCATCATCATCTGGAATCTATTTTTATGATTAATGATTTTCAGGTTTTTATATTTGACTATTGAAGCAAAAAAATCATAACCATACCGGAAATTTTGCTTTTGAATATATCATTTCCTAATTTTACATTTGTTAACCATCTAAACATAGTTTTCTTGAATTTAAAACCCAAAATAAAACTGATATCAGGAGTTCATCATGGACAAGATATAGTTAAGGTTGTATTTGACCATAACCGAAAAATCATGGAGCTGTTAAAAGAGCAGACTACAGCCAGATTTAGCACCTCTCTCGGATGCTGGTATATCAATAAAGACGAATTTATATTAGGTGACTTTTTTACTGTCATGAAACCGGCAGCTTATATCGATTATTCGGAACTGAAAAATAAATCAGTTCAAAAGCATATTTACTCCAAAGGAAAATATAAAACCTCATACTTGAAGAAACAACTGCCACAGAGAAGTCGTGTTCAGATAAGGAACTTTCAATCATGGATGCAGCAATTACGTTTCAGCGATAATACTATAAAAACTTACTCTCACCAGCTACAGCTGTTTTTTGGCTATTATTCAGATAAAAAACCTGAGGAAATAACACTTTCCGATATTGAAGTTTTCAATATTGATTTTATTCTGAAAAACAGATTGAGTTCCACCTTTCAGAACCAGACCATCAGTGCTTTAAAAAAGTTTTACGAAAATCAATATAACAGGAATCTTGATATTGAGAATATTCTTCGCCCACGTAAATCCCGTACATTGCCTAAAGTTATGAATAAAAAAGAACTGAAATTTTTTTTTAGCAGCATAAGAAATGTAAAGCACAGGATGGCTTTTGAAACCATATACGCCTATGGTTTACGGCGCAGTGAACTATTGAATCTGAAATTACAAGATATTGATACCCGGCGCGGTATGATTTCTGTCATAAACTCAAAAGGTAAGAAAGACAGGGCCCTGCCTATAAGCAGGAGGTGGCTTGAAAAAGTAAAACCATATTACAGGGCTTACCGGCCCAGGGTATATCTGATTGAAGGACAATATCCCGGTAAAAGCATTTCTGCTGCAAGTTTGCAGAAAGTTTTCGAGAGAGCACTAATAACCAGCCATATTACAAGGCCGTATACCATTCACTGCCTGCGTCACAGTTTTGCCACACACTTGCTGGAGAACGGCACCGATTTAAGATATATCCAGGAATTATTAGGGCATAAGTCTTCCAGAACCACCGAAATATACACTCATGTAAGCAATGAAAGTTTAAGAAACATAAAAAATCCCTTTGACGATATGGAATTATAAAATACCAAAGGGTGACAATATTTCCTGGATACATAAATAATATTTAATTTTGGATGATATATAAACTAGTTAGCAAAAATAGAAAAGACCAACACGATGAAACATACAGGTTTGACAATACTGATTATACTATTTGTTTCAATCAAAATTATCGGACAGCATCCGGATCTTTTGAAACAAAAATTTGATACACTCTTAATAATAAATCAAAAAGATTATACCGGTGAAAGCGACTTGAT
>JAAYJR010000263.1 GCA_012522835.1 Bacteroidales bacterium | reverse complement strand
AATCCGGGAGTATTAATCAATCATAAACTGGGGAACGCCAAGCCCTCTTGCCGGACTGTCATTTTGAAGGCGAAAATCACCCTCCTCAGCATTTAAAAACAACGGATCGGCATGTATATCATTCGTAAAGAATGTTTTCCAGTCATTTTCCCAATCATCATGTGTGTTGATCCAGGAATTGCGGTTAAGGTCATCAATGTATTTCACAATAAAACCTTCTCCTTCAAAAATCAGATTATTGTCAAAATCAACCTTGTCGCGCCATTCAGTACCATCAGGATAACCCATTTGATAAATATCTCTATTATCATCATTACCATCACTTATTGTAATTCGAACTGCTCCCTCGGTTTTACGTGCACCTGCGAAAATGTTATTTCGGACAATATTTCCGCCAATGTCTTCAGGATGATTTTTACCACGCATACTGAATGCGGCATAACCGAATTTACCATTGAAAACGGTATTATTTTCCACTAACCCATCCCGGGAATCCTGCAATGATAATCCGAAGCCATCTGTGAAATAAATTAGATTACCTCTATAGATCATTTTTTTCATCCGGTGTTGCTGACCATGGCATTTTGTTCCTGAACCTTTAGGATTATTATAACTGCCACCTCTTAAAACATTATATTCCACTATATGATCTGAACCTCCGTTTACATCTACCTGCGATCCGCTCTCAGGACCGTACCCATTGTCATGTATATAATTATTATGTACATGTAATCCGGCAGTTATGGCCCAGGCTCCAATACCGCTTTGAACAGAATTTAATATTTCACTATATGCTATTTCAACATCTGTCAGTGAATGTGAAGAGGTTTTAGCAACACTGGCGCCGGTTTCCGTCAGGTGGACAGCCGCAGTAAGTCCTTCGCTACCATTTGGACCTACAATATAGCAATCCAGGATTTTTATACCTGTTACATCATCATTTGTTGCCCTTATCTGAAAAGTTTGCCATTTAGCACCATCAAAATGCAACCCTTCAAAAACCCAGTTATCCACATCTCTGACAGATACAACAAATAGTTGTGATCTGCTTCCTGAAAATTTCGGGCGATCACCATCACCAAAGGAACTCCATTTTACCGGATTTTTTTGTGTACCGCTTCCCTTATTCTGAATGAACACATTTTCTGAGTTAAATGTATCGCCTTTTCTGAATAAGACCAAATCACCGGGATTACGAGCGCTATTCGCCTTTTCAACTGTACGCCAGGCGCTAACTGGTGAAGTGCCATTAAAAGAATCATTGCCGTCAGATGCAACATAATATACATTGCCAATTAATTTAACACTGCTTACATTGGTATATTCAGAGCGTATCCCTCCGGCCATAGCTGCAACACGATATTCATAGGTCATTCCCAATGTTAAATCCTCATCGTTATAGAATATATATGGTAACGGATTATGTTTGAATACATAATTATTTTCTACAACAGACCAGGAACCATTGTTAATTTTTCTCTCGATCCTGTATCCCTCAACATCGGAATAATTTTGGGGAGCCTCCCAGGTTAATCGTGTGCGATTGCCGGATCCTGTCACATCCAGATTGTCCGGCTTTAAAGGATTAGTAATTGCTGAATCACCAGGATCCAAAGATGGTTTAATCTCAAATTCTTTTGAATCGCAGGTGGTCACAATTACTACCAGGAATGTAAGAAATAAGGGTTTTATTACTTTCAACAAAAAAGTTATACAAACCATAAGACATTTAATTAATTAAAATAGATCCAGGTATATCTTGATCTGTTGGTTGTAGTTTATTAATCAAATGATAAATTTTTCATGTATAAAAAAATCCAATGGTTTAGTAGTTTCTATACTGTCTTCAGTAATTATTCTAAACACAATACTGTACCGAATGTTCACCTGAATGAGTGCAAGGATGAAAATTTATTGGATTATAATATTTAAAACCGATATTTTCTTGAAAGACTATAATTATAGTAAGTCCACTCTTTCAACGATTCTTAAATAACCTGAAAAACTCCTATGGTTTTTTCGCTTCTAATCTTGCGAAATAATTTTCTCTGGCTTTTTCCGGATCAGCACCAATTGCTATATAAATTCTTGTTTTAACATCAATAACAACGGCTTGTAATTTTTCTAAATCCGGCGATTTAAAAGCAGTATTTTTCTTATCATTCATCATATTTCTCATTTGTGTTAAATTTTAAGCAGTTCTGATTAAATCACCTGTAACAATGACTTTTATTTATTTGGGGCATATTAAATATTGTAAGTGTCTAATATTAAGAATATTGTAAATGGTAAAAATATAAAATTACCTAAGAAACAATTACTTATTTTATCCCTGATAAGTTAATACTTCCACAATAACTGTACCAATATATAACCCCCGTATACATGTAAAATTGTGTTCTACATATTAATTAATTTCTGACAAGAATAAAATTTACTACTCATCAGCTAAGTTCCCGCAGAACAAGTATGCACCATTTCCGGAAAATACCGATACATGTTTTAGGCGGGAACTGATCTCCACATCTCATATCTGCACCAATTATTGCAGTGTGTTTATCTCTTTTTATATTTTGCTCTGCAAGGTTCAATACATGGATAATTTAATATCAGGTACGAGCCTTGGAATTCGAATGTAATATACATTGGTGAATATGAACAATCTGAGGAGTTTATAGTAAAATCTTCCAATGAGTATGTCCCAATGCTTGCATTATTTGCTTCAACAGACATATAACATACAGAACCATTTGATGAAATTGTACCATCAGCATGAAATTCAATTATTTTATCACTGTTAACGCTATGAAATGTTCCACTGCCATCACCCGGATCAGCTAATACTTCTATTAATTCGCATTTTCCAATAATATAAGTATCTGTTGACTGTTCATCCTTTTTATCACAGGAGTGAAATAAAACTGCAGAAATTAAAAGTATAAATAAATGTCTCATCCTATATCAATTAACAGATAGGATGTTTTTTTACATTAAATGGTTGCTTTTGAAATAAATTATCATCGGTTTTCTCCTGAAGTTTAAAAATCAAAATTTCGTTTTTCAATAGGAATAGATTTGATTTTCTCAATATTATCCAGTATTTTTTTGAGTGTATTCTCCAATCCTTTTTTGTCAGGTGGATTTCCCCAAAATAAATCATTCAACTTGTAATCCGCAATTTTCATTATATTCCTGGTAAGTTTTTCAGCTTTCTCAATATATTCAGCCTCATCTTCACATTCATAAGACAGCAGCCCATAATGTAAAGTCAAATCATGTGACAATTTCTCTGCTTCGGTTATAATGCCATCATATGCTTCCTTTGATAAATCGTCTGTATCCATATTTAATTTATTTTTCTTTATTCATATAAATACGCACTGAGCTGAACACTAATGCAATTGTAGATGTCATTAAAACAATTCCGGTGACACGTACAATCCAGTCGGGTACAGAAAAAATAAATGAAAGTGCTGAATTTAAATTCATAACAAATATATTATTATTCTAAATAAAAATGATGTATAAAAATATTAAGATATGGCAACTATTTTAATCACCATTTGGGCTTAATAGGTGGAAAGTTGCTGTCAATATAAAATTAGAAAGTGATATATAAACTTTTTGTCCGAAAGAATTATTGAGCCATTGAGACGCAAAAGAAAAAGCATAAGTTATGAATAATGATCCCTGGTTAACGCAATTGTTTCAGATTAGGATTTAGCTTTTAATTAATGATTTGGATTTGCTTTAATCCAGGATATCGCATTAAATATTGAATCATCAATATTGGTCTTTTTTAAACCAATTTCCTGTACTGCCTTTTTGTTGGAAAAATAATTGTTAAGGCACAAGAGTTTTTGATTAACCTTACTCAAAGGCAACGAAATATGAAATAGTTGTTCAATGAGTTTAGACACTGATGCTATCAAAATCAGAATGAATTTTGGTAAGGGGATTAGCAGTTTCCTGGTACCATTTAGTTTGCTCACTTTTTTGAAAAAATCTTTATAGGTTAGATTTTCTCCAGCCAACAGATAACAATTCCCACTTTCCCCATTTATTAAAGCATTTACAATTGCTTCGGCAGCAAAACCAGCATCAACAAAACTTTTTCCTCCCGGGGGATATAAAAGAATCTGGTTTTTTATAGCATATCTCAACAATTTCCCACTCGAGTTTCCCGTATCCCTTGCACCTATCATGAAGGTTGGTGCAACAACAACTGCATTCAACGATTTATTTTTTGTTTCATTTAAAACTAAAGTTTGGGCAATGTATTTACTCAAGGCGTATCCCGATTGTTTTAACCAGGGCAAAAAATCTGATTCTTCATTCCCAGGTTCACTTAATGTACCGTTTGTAAAACAATTTGCGGAACTGACAAAAATCAGACGTTTCACATGGTATTTTTTACATGCTTCAATAATAAGCTGGGTACTAAAAATATTAGCGCTCTCGTATTCAGAGAACCTAGCGTTTTGTGAAGTTTTTGCAGCACAATGAACCACATAATCACATTGTGAAATTACTTTTTCCAGGTCTTCTGAATTCGTAATGTCACCTTCAAAAAGGTTATAAACAAGTCCGTGAAGTCCTTTCATATTACAACCTTTCCGAACCATGGCAACTGCGTGAAATCCCTTTGTTCCCAATTGTTCGGTAACATTCGCCCCAAGCAGACCATTGGCACCTGTGACCATAACCTTTCCTTTATGCTGCATGAATTAGTTTTAACTCTTTTAACAAGGATTTTTTGAAAACATCTAACAAAAACTGTGTAGGGAGAATCTTTATTATAACCCAGCTCAATTTACCCATAATTCCTGGAATTATTATTGATTTGCCATTTAGTACATTTCTTATGCAGATACGTGCTACCGAATCGGGTGATAAAATTGTGGATTTAATTAACCTGTTGTATGAATTTATCCTTTCTGAAACATGGGGATTGGTTGCCATTCCGCCTGGATGCGCAACGCTGACCAGGACATTGGTGTCTTTTAACTCAGCATAAAGGCTTCTTGAAAATGAATATACAAATGCTTTTGATGCCGGATAGACGGTTTTGTATGGCATTGGCCCGAATGATGCCATGCTTGCAATATTTAATATGTACGCTTTTTCTTGTTTTTTCAGAACAGGCAATAGTCTTTGGGTCAGGGTTACAAGTGCTTTGATGTTTAGAAGAATGATATTATCAATATAAGCGGCAGAAGCATTTGTAAAATCATGAACGCCACCAATACCGGCATTATTGATAAGCATATCTATGTTGAATTTTACCGAGAGCTCATCACATAAATGATTTAATTCTCTATCGTTTGTCAAATCTGTTTCAAAGTAACGCACCTCAATGTTATATATGACGCTTATACGGGTCGCAAGTAAGTTGATATTTTCGCCGGGTAGAGATATTAAGATCAGGTTACGGTTACAGGCTGCACATTCATGTGCCAAAGACTTACCCAATCCACGGCTTGCCCCTGTGATGACCGTATATAACCTGTTTTTTTTCATGATAATCATTACAGTTATTTTAATTCTGTTTATCATTTTATCAAAATTCTGAACAAATAATCCCTGTTCCACAAATACTTTTTAATAGAAGGAAAGAATTTTATATTTAAAAATCTGAATTTTAGTAAAATAGTAAACTTATACTAAAGCCGACTCCCAGTTCTACATTATTTACCTCCCCCTCAATGACTGATACAGGTTTGATAAAACTGATATTATAAGTCTCACCTTTTCTATGGTCCAATACGTTTGCATGAACACCGGGAGCAAAAGATATTGCTATTTTATTTGAGAAATTATATCTCAGTCCAAGTTTTATGCGATTTGAACTGTTATACTGTGTGTCTTTAAAATCGTTTGGAAAATAATTTAAACTCTGTATTTCAGGTTGTAACCAGAATTTTGGGCTTATCTCTGTTATATGTCCGAAACCTGCGCCAAAGAGGAATAAATTGTTTTTTATATAATTGGTACCAGCCGTAAAAATGGTGTAAAACTTTTTATATCCTAACTTATAACTTAATGCCGTATTGGCATAATCGGAAAATGAAAGTTCAAATTCATCATAGAACCCGTGTCTGGGGAGATTTAGCAGGCCGAATGAAAAGCCGTTAGCGATTGTATCCATGCAATTAATTAATCCCAGCTGAAATCCCTGTGATTTACCAGCATAATTAATCAATCCGATTTGTACTCCTTTGAGATCACCTTTTATATAGTTCAGTATGCCCGCAACTTGTAATCCTTTCACCCTTCCATTTGTAAAGTTAGCTATACCTCCGAATTGAGCTCCACTGAAAATATTATCGACTATATTTGTAATACCAGCAAATTGGATTGCATCAGTTTCCTTTTTTGAAATGTTGGCTATACCGGCAAATTGAGTTCCTGTAACAGTTCCTAAACTCAGGTTATTTATACCTGCAAACTGGGCACCTGTCATATTCCCTGTATTAAAGTTGGAAACGCCCCCGAATTCGGCGCCGTTTATGTCTCCTGTTACACCTGCAAGAATATTTAGCGAAAGGTTATATGCTGTGTTCTTGCTTGATTTGCCCGAGGTTCCCAAAGGATATAAAAAACTAATTTGTCCCGGAAATTTTTCAGTAACTGCAATCTCTTCCGTTTTTAATTCGTTACTCTCCTGTCTCTGTGCTTTCGCAGGTAACGAATGGATGGCTGTTGCTGCGGACAATGTTGCTGCTGCAAAATATTTTAGCACATGGGTTCCCATTTTTCTTTTATCAGGTTTTTTAGAATTTAATGAATCGATATGGAATATTTCTTCAGTTGGTTTCTTATCTTGCCTGTTCCGTCTGAAAGCACTCTTATCTGTATTTAAAGAATCCATCATCGTGATCCCAATTTTTTCAGAAAATAAATCATTAACTTTTGTCTTTGACCTATTGATTCCATTTTCGTAAAAGGTTGCAGGGGTCAACATTAAAAAACTGGTGTCTTGAGTCAAAACAGCCTCAATTGGAGTTATTATCTCATACTTTAATGTAGCATCATAAACTTCATAAATAGTATCATATACGAAAATGGTATCATATACAAAAATAGTTTCAATAACCTGGGATTTAACAAAGCCAGAAATCAGAACCAACATGAATAAGAAAAGAATTTTTTTCATATAAGCCTATCTTATCGTATCCCTTACAACAATAGTTTTTTTAATATACACAGGTTTTCTTACTATTTTTCTGATTGTATCGGGTTTATTTTCACCAATTGAATCTTTCAATACTTTGGTTTTTGTATCCATCAGAACAGTATCATTTTTTTCCTTTACGGAATATATTTCTTCTGTTGAATCTTTTATGAATACCGGTTCTATCGGATTGGGAGGTGTTTGAATAATATAATTCGCAAAGAATATAGAAAGAGCAATCACACCTGCTGTCCCGATATAAAATAACGGAGTTTTAAAAAGTGAAAAACTGTTTTTATAAGGCATACTAATGCCTTTTGAAACGAACGTTTCTTTGGGTGAAATTTCGAAATCTCTGAATTTCTTTCGATAAAGCCTGTCAATATAAGAACTGGATTCGGGAAACAGCCAAATAACAACTGCCCTCCTTCTTTTCTTTTTTTGTTCAGCTTTTTTCAAAAGTATTTGTACTATCTTTTTACGTGCCCTCGATAAATGTGATTTTGAAGTCCCAATACTAATATCCAGTATTTTCGCAATATTTTTATGCTGATAGCCTTCCATAACATATAGATTAAACACAATTCTGTGGTGTTCAGGTAAATAATCCAATGCGGCAAGCAAGTCTTCCTGTGAAAAATCGGCATCTTCAATTGTTTTTTTCGTTGACCTGTCTTCTTCATTATTTACTCCTGGCTCGGCCAAATCAAAGGCTTTGTCTATTGGAATTTGTACTATCTTGTTATTGTTTAAATATTGAAGAGCAGAATTGACTACGATTCTGTATATCCATGCCTCAATACTTCCTTTACCTTTAAATTGATTTGCTTTTTCAATGGCAGACACAAATGTATCGTGGACAATATCTTCAGCAGCAGAAATATTACCAACGTATCTTCTACAAACACCAATTAGTTTTGGGGCTTCTTTTTTATAGAGTGCATCCCACTTAATCCCGGCTTTATTCTTCACCTGATTTATTATTTTGTAGCTACTATATGATGACTAATTACAAAAAGGTTGCAGTCTCTTTGAAAAAAATTACCTCGGAAAAATCAATAACCAGGATAATTCCGGGGATAACCACAAACATATTCTTTGCAAATTCAAGAAGGAACATAATGCCTAAATATGCCGGCAAACACCACAAAAGGCTCAGTCCTGTAAGATATGATGCAAAGGTAACAATTGTGAGTCCGGGAATCCACCTAACCGGACTGGTCAATATTCTTTTCATATTAGGTAGTTTAAAACATTGATAATTGAATTCTGTTCCTCAACTTTCTATAAGATACTTTAATCTTTCCGAAAAAACATTCTTCTCTGCAATAAATTAAATCATCTCTTCCAATGAGGAGTCAGGATGAGAAGAATCGAAAAACAATATTTAACAACAATGAAAATTTAAATTAAATTTGTAAAAATCATGCATCGTTGTTTTCCATTTTTGCTACATCGCTATTT
>JAAYJR010000526.1 GCA_012522835.1 Bacteroidales bacterium | reverse complement strand
GCGCAGGGTCATAAGGATCGGGCAGTTGTCCGCATTGAGTTCGGTTTACAACATTCACCATTTTTACTGACTGGGTAAATCCGCGAGTATCATCACTTATTATCCCCCCCGGTTTGGCTATTCCCCCTTCACCCCAGAGATTACCATGATAGACATCATGATCGTCAGGAGTGCAGATTGTGGGACGGTCGCGCATAACAGACCTGAATGCCCAACCGAACATGTAATATTTGCCAAGGTAATTGACTATTGATACATCGGCGGGTTCGCGTTTGACCGGGTAACCACCATTTGGTTCATATATCTGATCTCCTGAAAAATAGAGAATATCCGGGTTTTGTTTCATCACAGATTCCACCAGGGGGGTATAAGGGAATCCATAATGATACTGACATGTAAAGCCCCCAAATTTAAGTGGTCGTCCTGCCGGGTTTTTCCTGATAGTTCCTTCATAATAATCCGGCCATTCAGTTCCGTCTTTTCCCTTTTCAATATATTCAATACGGTATTTTACATCGATGGAGTCATTCCATTTTTCCAATTTATATACTGCTGTTCTTGAATCGGCTTCAATCGGTTTGGATTCAATTGTTTCCCATAATTCTCCCTTTTTCAGTTGCAGCGAAATTTCCCGGTTGTCATTTTCACCCAGAGGCGGCAGTAATGCCATTAGCTTAACTGTCTTTTTACTTAAAGTATACATTGTCCACAAAACCGGGCCAAAGCTGTTTTCGGGGTTGTAAATAACTTTTGAACCCGAGAGTTTAATATCATCAAATGCAAATTTTGAATTACCGGGTTTTTGGTTTCCTCCCATCCTGATATTATTTGCCAGGGCAATAAGGCCATTAATTCCGTCAATTTTGCACGTCAATGCATCCGGACTATTACCATTTTTATCGGAAATGCTCATTTTCAATTGATTATTATTTCCGGACACGATTAAAATGACTTCACTGAAATCAAAACCGGTTGGAAGATCCACCTGTTTATCTTTTAAAAAGGCAAATCCGTTAAGGCTGATACCTGCCTTCAGTCCCTCTCCAAAATAGCAGGCAGCACGGACATCGGGATCTTCCTTGTCATGTACGCCCAATAAGAGACCGGCAGAGCCCTCTACATCTCCTTTATCAACCAGCATAATCCTGGCAGAAACTTTAAAATTGCCTTTAGCGGGCGACAGGTTGTAAGTTAGAATGTTGACCCTTGAATCTGGCACGATCCCCTGGCACAGGAGTTTCCCGTTTTCTATTTTCCAGTCCTCAAGAGGAATTGACCAAAAATCCCTTCCGACCCATATCCGGTCATTAATGTTATTAAAGTCGGCTGAGAATTTTTGTTTTGTCGTGCATGAGGTTATTGATAGCAGCAGGATAAATACAAAAGTTTGAAAGTAGTTCATAGTTATATTTTTTTAACGTAGGCCAAAATATTTTTTAAGCACATATTCAGGCTGATGGATGTCGGGTTTTTGTTTCAATTTGGTAATATAACAACCGGGACATTTTATTTTTGCAGATTTGATAATGTTTCTATATCCTCCGGGTGTACAGCACCATCTGGTAATGGTCCGATATTAAGAAGCAGATTGTAGCCGTTCGACTTTGCATCCTCTAATAACTTTTTTACATCCTCTGTTTTCAGATGGTAACCATCGCATGCTTTGTTATAACCCCAGGTGGCTCCGGCGCCTGACCGTGGTGGCTGCATAGTGTTACATACCTCTTTGGGTTTATTTTTGTTAAGATAATAAGCTTTTTGTGCTACAGGGTACTGTTCACCAACTTTTTTGTTGCTGCCGCGTTCGGGGGCCATAAAATCCTCATCACCATTTGCCCCCTGTTTAAATGAGATGAGTGCATGCGGAGATAAGCTTCTGATCAATGCATAAGTTTCTTCAATCGGGAAAATATCCGGATTTGCATAGTAACCCATTATAGGGTCGAACCATATCCCCGCTATTGACGGGTATTGTGTAAGTAACTCCCTGAGTTGGGCATGGACATAATCAACATATTTCCTGAAATCTCCGGGTTTTTCATATTTATATTCATCCGGTTTATCTTTATAAGCAGGGCGTGCG
>JAAYJR010000273.1 GCA_012522835.1 Bacteroidales bacterium | reverse complement strand
TATATTTATTATACTGGTTGCTAAAAGGAAAATGTCAAAGTAAAAACTTCAGAAAACTGACCTTTAATGAAAAACAACCACCGGTTATGGCAGGCTTTCAACAGGAAGTCAGAGAAGAAAATTTTTCTTCACAATAACGATATGAGTTCAGGGTACAGTAGCAGATAAAGAAGGTCACCTGCTGTCTGGAGAAACAGTTGTAATTCCATATCAACCCCGGGACTAAAAAAAAAATATAGCGGATTCAGGCCCTTAATTCATCAACCTGCTTAAGTAAAAATTTCCTGGTTTTTACCCCCACAAACCTCTTCACCTCTACTCCGTTTTGAAACATTATCAAGGTAGGAATATTGCGTACATTAAATTTCCTTGCCAAAAATTGCTGCTGATCCACATTCACCTTTCCTATGGTGATATCTTCTTCCGATTCAGCAATATCATTCAGAATGGGAGCCACTACTTTACATGGATTACACCAGGGAGCCCAGAAATCCACAAGGGTAATCCCCCTACGAACAACAGGCTGAAAATTTTTCTTTCCGAGCACTACAATTTTTTGGCTGTCAGTAACAGGTTTGGCATTCTTCATCCGGTAAAAATTGAACGTAATCAGTCCAATTAAAGCCACCAAAGCACCAACAATGATAATAAGTGTTGCAGACATAATAATGAACTTTTATGATTCGATTACTTTGATTTCAGAAGTCATCTCCATTGCCTCACGGTAAGTAGCACTTACCCCGCAGTAACGCTCTTCGGAAAGACTAACTGCCCTTTTAAGTTTTTCCAGAGGCAAATTTTTCCCTTTAAATTCATAAATCACATGCATTTTCGAAAAATGTTTTGGATGCTCTTCTGTAAGGTCACCTTCAACGTAAACATTGAAATAGTCGGGTTCTATATGCATCTTTTTCAATATGGAAATAACATCCATACCGGTACAACCTGCAAGCGCCGCAAGCATAAGTGGTTTCGGACGGGGTCCTCTGTCCTCTCCTCCTACCTTTTCTGCAGCATCCAGCACAATCTCATGACCGTTCACTTCAGCAGAAAATGCCATTTTGTCCAACCATTTTACTTTTACTTGTTCTTTTGCCATATTTTATATTTTTTATTTTTTTTGTTAAAAAAAGCGGGTTTTACAATTAACATTACCCATCCCGGGTAATTTGTTCCGCTTTCAAAAAGTTCGCTGCTCTGCACTTCCCGGTAACCCAGTTCACCATGTATCAGGTATGCATTTATATTTTTGTATTTGTTGTCGCTTCCTGTACGACTATCTTTTCCATGGTGGCAGTATCCTGAAAATGAACCAAAAAATCCACTTGTGGAAACTGCTCCTTCGTTGTACCGGTAAGTAAGGATTGTCAGCAGTTGGAAGATCCCGTCCTGAGACCATAAAACCTGCAGAAACAAGTAATTTTTTCCCTTCCAGCCGTATAAAATTGTATTCCCGGAAAATTACTATAATTATTCAGCTAAATATTTTGATGCACTCAACGCCGCTATGGTCCCTTCGGCAACAGCAGTTGTCACCTGCCTGTATTTTTTTGCTATACAGTCACCTGCAGCAAAAACACCTTCCAGATTTGTTTTCATATCTGCATCCACCATAATCTCTTTTCGGTCATTAAGTTGAACTAAATCGGTCAGGCTTTCAGTATTAGGTTGATATCCGACAAAGATGAACGTCCCATCTATTTTTATTTCGGACTTTTTCCCGGTAGGCAAATGCTCAATCTCCACTTTTTCAAGTTTTCCATTCCCGTAAAATCCACGCAGCTCCGACTCCATTATGAAATTTATTTTAGAATTTTTTTCTGCTTCATCCACAGCATGTTTAAAAGCCTGAAAATGATCAAACTGGTGGACAATTGTTACTCTTGTAGCAAATTGCGTCAGTGCAACAGCCTCCTCGAGAGCAGCATTTCCCCCGCCGACAACCACAACTTCCTTTCCGGTAAAGAAATCTCCGTCACAGGTGGCGCAATAGGAGATACCACTACCTTTAAACCGGTCTTCTCCGGGAATATTCAGAGAACGTGGCCTGCCACCCGGAGTAAGAATAACAGATTTAGCCTGAAATACACGGCCGTCTTCCAGTTCCACACGCTTTACTTTCCCGTCAAAATGGTATCGGTCAATTTTAACATTGGATTTTATCTTACAACCAAAGCTTTTGGCCTGTTGCTTCATAGTATTGGCCAGCATATACCCCTTTGTAGCGGGCACTCCGGGATAGTTGGCTATTTCTTCAGTAAGCACCATCTGTCCGCCTACAGCGCCTTCATTTAAAATTACTGTTGAAAGTTTTGCACGGGAGGCATAAATCCCTGCAGTCAGCCCGGCAGCACCAGCTCCAATGATCATAACATCAAAAATGTCATCCATACTAAATAAATTAAAGTAAAGCAGTCCGGGCAATTGCTTGCGCAGACTGCTTCCAACTGGTTTTATACTTTTTCTGCAAATTGTTCGTCCAGAACTGAAGTAATTTGCTGCATATTTTGAATGCTGCTGGTGGCATGAGCAACACTGCTATTCTTATAATACATCGTGAACGGCAATCCCATAAAATCACGACACTCTGGTGCATTGCGGATTACATCTGCTTCCGGATTATCAAATGCCATTACAGCAAATTTTACATCGGTACGCTCCTCTTCCAACTCTTCCATAATATCGTATACCGGAATACACATCGGCCCCATACGGCCACAACATACCATTACATTTTCATTTTCCTCAATCATCTTCTCCAATTCTGCTGCGGTTTCAATTTCGTGCAGATTTGTTTGTAATCTCTTCATGACTTAACTTTTTAATTAATTAAACTTCAATATTTACTTCTGGTAATTTCATTTATAATTTTTTCATCAGACTCCAGTCTGCCCTCCAGCCAGGCCTCAACAAGTTTTCCCGGCTCTTCCTGTGGCACACCCACAAAAAGATTAACCTTGCGGGAAGAAAAAAAATGAATAATCTGACTATCGACCTTAAACGATATAACATCAGTTATACCCTGCTTCTCAAGCCATGACGGAAGTTCATCAGGACTGATTCCTTCGGGCATAACAGCATTATGCCGACCCACCACATTCCCGTCAATTTCAAAAATCTCGTAGTGGTTACACTTCCCGAAATATTCGCTTAAAAGTTTATTTGTTACAGGTATTGCTATGCGCTTCATATCGTTTGAAAAATACTGGTGCAAAAATAGCTGATCGATTAATGTGATTGTAAAAGTTGGCCATGGCATACGAAAGATTCTCAATTGAAATATTTCAGTTTTTTTCCTGTCATAAGACAGTTTTAACAGTTTTTGATACTTTTGTAACATGTTTTGTGAATCAATAATGAAAAACAACGATAAAGAAAAGACGATAAATCATCAAAATCCGGAATGGTGGATGCAACAGCTTCAGGTTGATTTCAGTGAATTGATTAAGAACAAAACACAGATTACTTACCTGAAGGGGGAAACAATTTTTAAGCAGGGAGCTTTTGCACCATATATTATTTTTATTGTTCGCGGACTGGTAAAAGTATATTTACAAACCGGCTTCGAAAAACAGATCAATATCAGCCTGGCCAAAAGCGGCGACTTCCTTGCATTTTCATCTGTTTTTGGCGAAAAAATTCATACTTATTCCGCACAGGCTCTTAAAGATTCGTTAATCTGCATGATTGAAAAAGAGAGTCTGACCGAGGTATTACTTCAAAATCCGGGCTTTGCGCTTGACGTTACATCAAAAAATTACCGCAATGAGCGACATTTACTGGAGCTGATCAGAAATATATCGTATAAGCAAATGAGAGGAAAGCTGGCTTCGGCATTACTTTATTTATCACAGGAAGAATATTTAAAGGAAGATGTTTTTGAGTTTCTTACCCGCCAGGAAATTGCTGATTTTGCCTCCATTTCCACCGAAAGTGCAATTAAATTTCTAAAAGAATTTGAAAAGGAGGAGATATTGCAACTGGATGGAAGGTGTATTGTCATTACCAATCGTT
>JAAYJR010000010.1 GCA_012522835.1 Bacteroidales bacterium | reverse complement strand
GTTGTGTGTTTACAGGTCCGGGATTATAAATACGGTTGAGGTTATTTTTAGCGGCTCCGGTAACACCTGTTCCTGTGCTTACCGGATTGCCGTCCTGATCGGTAGCAGGTTGTCCGTCAGGGTCGGCGTCGACATCTTTATTGGTGGTTTGGTAAATTTTGGCAGCATCTTCGTCGGGCAGGACCATGCTGTGGCCATTCCAGCTTGCAAAATACATTGGCAGCCAGTAAGGTTGCATTTGTCCGGTTACCTGTTCGGTACCGTCCAGCTGTAATGGATATACCTGGTAAGGCAGCTCACCGTTAAAATCACCCAACTCAATAAAATCATCAGGCGATGAGGGATTTTTAGGGAGAGTCAGGGGCAACTTATTACTGACAAGGTTTAACGATTCCCACGGATTTTCAGGTTCAGCCGTTTCCGATGTTTCACGGACATCAATAACATAGCCAAACACACCTATCGGAGCATCAAGTCGTTTTTCCGGACTCGTCACGGATGAATCGATCATTAACTGGCGCATATACCATATCAGAATTTGTTCATCGTCCCAACCCAGACTGATGCCGGTGTCTTTTACCGGGTAGGAGCCGTCGGCTTCCTCAACCAGCAGATCACGGTGCGGAGGTTGATGGCAATGTACAATTTTGGCAAAACCATCGTCATACTCTGCAGTTTCTATGAATAACCTGTCATAGTTTCCGTCGTGAACAGTTGAAACCGGATAAAGCAGAGGAGCAAAGACCTGTAGTGGTTCATCCGGCTTAAGGGCCGGGATCATTGCAGCGTATTTTTTAATAAATGTATCATCTGCGGACTGTTGCGGACTGAAACTGCTTCCGTCAGCCAGGTCAATATATAGAAATCCGCCTTCCGGGAAAGTGTTCTCCAATATGGGTAAGCTGGCAGGGTAAATAAATCCCGCTGCCCTGGCAAGCAGTGGTTGTCGCAGAATGTGGGCAAACACTTTTCCCCAGCTTATGATATTACTGCTTTTCTTAAAACCCTGATGAAATTTGGCAGATTTTACTGCACAGTGATAACGGTCATCAGTAAATGCATTTTTTGTTCTTGGTGTATGAATACCAGTTGCTTTCAGGTATGTTTTTGGTAAATGTTTGTAGACACTGTACTGCATCGGTCTGGCCTTCTCAAATTGCCTTTCAGAGGGTATATTCTGCAGGTTAATGTTGGAATTCAACATGTTGAGATTGAAAATCTGCAGGTGATTTGCCATTGCTTCAAAAATTTCCCGCGGATTTTCAGGTGAAGTTGTTACTAATGAAATTGCCTCACCCGGAGGTTTGGGTTGCGGTAAAGAATTCGCACCAAAACCTTGTATGAGTTGTGCACCAAAGGAAAAATGTGCATCTGCAAATGCTGCAGTGGCATCCGGAATCTGAGGCTCTTCGCCGACAATGATCAGATTGAGCGGATTGTGGTCACGAGGCAGCACCACTATGTTTATATGCAGTTTATTTCCATCAAAAAACTGAGGAAATGTCATTATCGATAATCTTTGATTTGGATTCATAATTTTGATTTTTTAAGCTATCTGACGCTGTTCCTGCCAGGATTCAGTGAAACTTATATTTATAATAAATGCTATGCTGATGTCAAGTCCGAAGGTTACCTGACACTGCATGTCGGTCCGGGAACCTCCACTTCCGATTGCCTTTTTGGAATAGGTGCCTTTTGCTTCAATGCGGATGGTTATAGCGACGATACCGCCCAAAATTTCAGCATGGCCCTGAAACATTAAGAAAGCCGAAACCTCTACTATACCTGAAGCAACAAAAATTTCAGCTCCGACAACAAACAGCACGCTCACATTTCCTGCAACGGGAAGTCCGACAACTATCTGTGCCCCAAACCCAAACTTCATTCTCAGGGAAGGGCCTGTTTTGGTATCGGCGGCAATATCTACATTTGCCTGTCCGATTGCATAAACCGTCGCTGCAGAAACAGAAACGCACATTACCGACAGCCTTGCATAGAATCCCAGGACACCTCCTGCACTGGGCAACAGCTCATTAGCATCGTTGGTTACTTTTAATGCGGCATTGAAGTAAGCTCCTATTTTTAATCCGGCCTCGAGTTTGAATGGCGTATTGGGATCGTTATATACAGCATCCGGAACCGGAAAACGGAGAACGGGAATTTCCTTTGAAGCCTCAAATTTATACTCCCATGTACCGGCTTTGTTGCTCATGGCAAGTTTCAGACCATTCTGCACAGCTTCCCCGTAGTTGCCTTCCTGAAGGCTTTGTAAAATTTCAAGCAGGTCAACCAGAGGTTGCAGCTCGGGGGCAAACTTCAGATCCGGTTTCGGATAGGTTGCCTCTTTACCGTTTTCCGAGTCCCAGTTACCCCTAATGGTCATGAGCCGTTTAATGCCTGCAAGATCTATTACCAGTCCGATATTGTTCATTTTGCTCTTCCAGCTCTCGGCTACGGAGTTTATATCAAAATCGAGCGAACCTGATTCCTCTACGTTTCCGTCCTTGTCTTTTTTTGCATATTCAATATAAATCCTGAAATTACCGTCGCCTAAATCGATAAGTTCAAATTCAGAAGGCAGGTCAAAGAGTTCTTCAGGATTATGCAACAGTTGAAGTCCCTGTTGTTTGACGTTGTTGATGGTATCCTGAATATCCATCAGCTCGAAAACATCTTTGCCCAGATCCTGAAGATCGCTGGTGTTGAATGGAAAGCTTCCGTTCTTTTTCATCAGGATTGCCTCCCCAAGGGTTTCCAGGGTTAAGTCTTCTGCTTCGCCAATGTTTGGAAAAATTCCTTTGGAGTTCACAATGCGAAAAGCATCCACAAAAAGCGGAGGGGTTTTACTGAGTAGTTTTTTTGTTCCCTTTTTAAAGGAGGGGGTCAGGAATAATGCCTTCTGTGTGTCTGTGCTTTGCAGGAATCCGTAATTTATAGTATTGCTGACGGGTTGCCTGAGTAACTCAACGGGCTCGGCAATGCGTGTCAGGACATTTCCTGCCGGCATATCAATTTTGACAGTATTGCCGTCTTTCACCACTTTACCTTGTCTTATTACCGGGATACTTGAGTTTTCCGGTACCGGACTGACGTCTCCGCTGGCTCTTTCATGTTTGACCATAGTCCAGCTGCCATCTTTGGGTAACAATACATTTCCTCTGGCAGCCACACAGAACGTTGGATCGGAACCGTTTCCTGAAAAGGAGTTGTTGAAATCAAAATGACTTAACCGCATTTTTTGAGAGCTTTCAACCAGTTCGATTTCACAATCTACCGGTCCGCCGATTGTACCCTGACGTGTTACCAAAAGCTGCAATGCGGTATTGTTCAGCGGAAATCCTCTCGGTCCGAGTTGAACAAATCCCAGAATCCGTTTGGAAGGAACGAGTTTTTTCTCTCCATCGGAAGTTTGCTTTGAAACCATTCCCGATAGCAAACCTTCCACTTCAACATCAGCATCAAAATATACCGGTTGAAGTTCAATATCATAGAATTTAGGAGTATTTTCTAAAAAGACCCCGTCTTTATCAACCGAGTCATTAAATTTTATATTTGCCTTAAAGGGATCTACTTCATTGGTTTCAATTATGTTACTCACATTATACAGGGCTTTTACAAGTCCCGGGTGTATTTCAAATTCTGCAATTCTCTCTTCTGCTGTGAGTGGCAGAGTGGTATCTTTATATGCATAATACCTGAAATCAAATTTTCCGTCACTTTCGGCCCTCCAGCCGCTGTCGAAGCGGTACACATAACCACTGCTTACGCGGAAAAGCGTGATGGTGCGCACCACCTTAATTGCCCAGGGGTACATAATACTTTTAACCTGGATAATTTCGTGGGAACAACGTCCGACAAAAACATCAAATTTGGACTGACTGGTTTCGGCAATGGCAGCTTTGGTGTTCAGCCAGTTACTGAACATACTTGCCCCGTAACCGCTCAGGTCCATCCGGGTAACAGGCACACCGCGCTGCTTGAACAACTCAAAAGGATAATTGGTATCGTAAAAGAATTCCCTGTTGAAAATGCTGGTTACGCTACCTCCGAGGGTACTGTTTCCGGTTGCATTTCCGGCCAGGTCCAGAATATTATTGATCTGAACTGTTGTCCCCATAAACATTTTACCGTCACCTTCACGAAGTGGCATTCCAGCGTCCATTCTTAGCTGCAGTCCGGACTGCACATCATTTTCAAAAGAAATTTTAACCTCGTTAATGTCGCCTCCGTCACGGGGAATATTGTTGTAAAGATAGTTTTCGCTTAAGAGAGCGGCAGCCTTTATTCCAAAGGGAAGTGTAAAAAATGAGAAGGCCTTGAAGTTACTATCGGTATCCCGCTTGTTAAGTAAAAATCCGGTTACCGGAAGAGGGGCCAGTGTCACTTTTTCGGTGCTGTTGTTCAATATATGGGTCGGGCCGCCATCATCCGGGTAGTAATTAAATCCACCTGCAGGGTCACCGGGAATCGGGCCATCCGGTGGTGGGGCAGGAGGGGACAGGTTAAATACAGGTTCCCCCGATATCTGCGGCACGGTAAAGGCCTTTACATTAGCTCCTGAACTAATAACGTCCATTCCGTCAACCTGCACGGGAAAAAAGCTGGATGTGGTTTCTCCCGTTGTGACATCTATATTGCTGGTTACCCTGAAATCTCTCCGGGTAAGCAGATCAAAACTGATCCCAAACAAATCGGCATTGGTGCTTACATCCAAAAGGGCAAACAGATCCCGCCTGTACCGGAATGATTCCTTATCCCATTGAGCACCATAGTCGGGTAAGCGCTCCGGATGTGTTACAACGGAAGCCATCCGGGTTACATTTTTTTCAGTGGATCTTTCATTTGTACTGTCATTTTCAGCGGTCGATGAATTTACCATTTCCGCGCTGAGCGTTTTGGATAAATTAAGGCCTCCAAGCCGGGAAACAGAGATGTCTGTCTCTGCAGCTACTTTCGACCCGGATACAGATTGCAGTCCGGCCTCTCCTGATGATTCTGCCGGTTCAGCCGGTTCAGCCTCTTCCGGCGAATCCAGTGAAATACCTCCAAACTGATTGTTTAACGGAGCAAAATGGAATGATACCTCAACGGTATCATTGTTATCACCTTCTTCAGAGGAATCAACCCATGCCACACGGCAAACAAGCCACGCGGTTATTTGCTGCGTGGAAACCGCAGAAGCGCTTAAATGAGATGCTGTGCCTGCTGCCGACCCTCGTATTTGTCTTTGCATAATGCCCAGGTTGGCTGCATAAGGATCCGGCAGTGTAGGTATATAAGCCAGGAGTCCAAATGTGAGGAAAAGAAATCCTTTTTCAACCTTACTGAAATCTTCGTTTAAATTTCCGAAGATCAGGCAACCATTTGGCTGTGAAACCTTAAACAAAGCATTGGTGAGCGCCAGGGCCATTTGTCCGGGTACAACACTATCCTGGTCATTTAACTGCCCGTAATCAAGGATCAGGTTGTCGTCATATAAATAGACCAGCCTGTTGGCACTATTGGCTGCGATCATCAACAGTGAATTCAGTGAATGAATTTCAGGCGGCTCTCCATTGACTTTTACCGGACGGTCAATCCGGAAACTGGCATCAGAGTATGTCATCAACAATTCATTGCCGTTGGCATTGCTTAAATAAAAAAATGGTGCGTTACCCGAAAACGTCAGGACAACTTTAGTCCCTTTTTCATTCTTCTCGTCTTTCCAGAGTTTCAGTGTCTGACTGGCATGCGGATTGCCGGCTGCGAGATCGGCAATCAGTATCTGTCCCGGTCCGACCAAAAAGCCTGGTGCATTTAATGAAAAACCTCCGCCTTTTAAACCTGTCCACTCATTGACAAGGCCTTTTTTACACTGTACATACATTGCACCTGTGCCGGAAGCCACTGTGGGTTCTGAAATGTCGACAGATGCGACCGGCAATACCCAACCGCTCTTTTGTATTTTTGATTTTTTTGCCAGCTTATGAAATTCTGATTCATTATTCTGTATATCAATGTTTTGTTCGGACGGTTTAAACGGGAAAACTATACGTTGAATCTGAGCGTCATACATTGTCTGCTGTTCTTTTACCCACTCAAACTGAATTTTCTGTCCATACAATCTCCATGAGGCATCGCCCGTATTGTCAATCGTCCGTCCATTTCCTGAAAAATGAAATTCAAGGGTTTCCGGTAACTGCAGCTTCATGCTCCTTGCATCCTGGCCGTAATTGCTTTGTGTGTCGGCTTCTGTGGCTTCCTGCTGGTCGAGGTTTAATTTAACCTTAACGGTTGTATTGGCAGTAACCGTTAGTTTTTGATTTATATTCTGAGGTGAATTGCTCAACGTAATTTTTCCGCTGTTAATTGTCAGGCCTGTGTAAGTCCCCTCCGGGGCATTGGGTGCCAGAAACCCTGAATTAATCCAGATACTGCCTTTAACAAGCGAATAGGTTCTGGAAGGCCGCACAATAGCAGGAATGTTTCGATCAACTATCCTTCGGTTGGCAACTGCCGGGCCACCCTCTCTTATTTTGAACAGAAGAACTGGATTGGCAACCCCCTGCATATAGAGAGTGATAAGCTTTTCGATGAGGTAAAAATCGTACCAGAACTGTCTGCCGTCCTCATTAAAAAAAGGTCCCAGGCTGTGATCGACTTTGGAACCTGCCGCCCATTCAGCGACGGAACTTTTAAGTAATTGTTCCCTGACAGGAATCTCTCTGCGGAACACCTTATATCTGGGTTCTTCTTTTGCTTTCAGCTTTTTATTTACAATGCTGCTGATAGACTTCCTCTGAATGCCGGAGATCGTGTCAGCCGAAAAAAGGTCAGATTTCTCGAAGGAAAATTCAGTTTGCCGCAGCCTGGCAGTTTTTTCATCAATTACCGATTTTGATAACGACCTTTCAAGTTGGTTGAATCTTTTTTGATCTTCAACGGTTTCAACTTTCAGATGTCCGATGAGCCTTTTCAGGTCAGAACTAATTTGCTGGCTTTCCATATAGCTTGTATTATTTGATTACCTGTAATTTTTATAAATCCATTGAATGTCAATTTCTGATGAATTCATTAAGCAAATTACCTGCAATATGACAGACTGTCAATCCCCATTTTTAGGGATTTTTCGAACCGGCTGACCGGGAAAGAGTTATAAAAGGATGGATTTGGAAGCCTCTCTGATTAACTGTGCAGTATTTCTGACCTTGAATTTTTCAATGAGATTCTTCCTGTGTGTTATGGCAGTATGATTACTTATGTACAACTCATCGGCAATTTGTTTTGAAGAAAGGCCGTCTGCAATTAGTAGTAAAACCTCTTTTTCTCTCTTTGAAATTGTTATGTTTTCATTATCCTTATCAGGGAGAATTGGGTTTTTTACACCAAATAAATACTCTATTCGTTCTTTTTGAGAGATATCATAAAGATAATTGAGGGCGATAAGGTGTTGTTTGAAATGATACAAAGAGAGTTCATGGCTGACCAGGTACCATTTGGTGTAGATATCTTTGATATGATAGTTGAAAGAAAACACCTCGGCAGTTTCCCCCGGATGAGGTTTTTGTATTAAAAAATTTATTTTATTCCTGATGTTTCTGGCTTCACCGGGATCGATTTTTTTATACCAGAATTCCCAGCCTCCCCTGATTATATCATTAGTATTATATCCCAGGACATGTTTAAAGGAATCGTTGCAATACAGAAATTTGTTGTTTTTAATGTCAAATACACTTATCATCAGGTTTTTATTCTTTTCACCATAATAAGATATCTGTCTGACAACCGTTTTTATATTGCTGTCATTTTGAAAAATCATGATACCGGATTCCTGATTTTCAGACATGGTTGATATGTATTTAAATACTTAAACTCATTATTTTCAAAAAAGTTCAAATTTTTAAAAAAATTATGGTTCCAAATATTTTTCTTGCTTTGACTTTGATCTCTATCGGGGCATTTTCCATTGAAAATGGCATATTCGAGGTTGGCTGGTCTGTTTTAACGACCTCAAAGCCGGAGACGGGATCTGTTTCATTTATAACAAGGCCGTAATTCCAGGGTGATGCAGGATATATTTCCCATGCCGGCCACTCTTCTGTTCCTCCGGCTTTTGACCAGTTATCTTCGATCTTGAGCGAGAAAGTAAGCGGACCGTAATTTGCGGAAATGCTGTTTTTGTTGTCATTCCATCTTTTAACTGATATTTTCATGGGGAGTGTCAGTTTAATTTCATCCCCGTCGGCAAATGACCGGTCAGTTTTAATGTAAGAACATTTAACTATACC
>JAAYJR010000162.1 GCA_012522835.1 Bacteroidales bacterium | reverse complement strand
GTATTTCCCCGAATGTAATGGTCTGATCACCCTTGCTGACAGTCAGTGTCCTGATATAGCGGGCAGGAGCATAGCTTGCATCCCCTGCCACTCTTGCTGTAATGGCAGATGTTCACACTCCCCTGAAGTTACAGTTTCGGCTGCCGGTGATGACAGCAACTGCAGGATTTGAACTTGCAAAGGTTGTTCCATGGCCGCTTGTGGCTGAGGCAATGAGCACAAATGGCTGTAAACTGTATTTTCTGTCGAGGGATTGTGTGAAAGTGATGGTCTGCGCCTTAAGGGTCACCGGCTGATCGCTAAAAGGCAGAAGAAGTCCGCCGCTTGTTGATGCCACATCTCCCTGGTTGTATGAGATAAGCACTGTCTCTGTGCCTGCCAGGGCTTCGGAAAGATTAAGAATAATTGTATAGGGATCCCCTGTTTTCAGGTTCAGGTCTGTAACGGTGACAGGGGTACCGTCCACCTTCACTTCAAACTGATCCTGTTTCCCGGAGGGATCGGCCATAAGCCTGTCAAACTGTATCTCGGCATTTGTGTTTTTTGCCATGTATAATACTGAAGGTACTCCCGGGGGACTAACGTTGACTTTTATTGTTGCTTCGGGGGAATCACCTGTATCATCACTTATTATGAACTTAAAGCTGCCTGCACCTGTTCCGTCACTGCCTGAAGCGGAATAGATTATATTTCTGACGGCATCCGTGACTGTTGCCGGTACGGAAGTTATCTGGCTTCCTCTTGTTCCTGCATCATATTGGAACAGTGCGCCCTGGGCAGGAAGAGATGTTATGACTGCAGTCTTGGGACTTTCGTCCCCCCCGGTGTAATTAAGCTGTATTATCTTATCCTGAACCTGTTCCATCCAGATGGTCTGGGGTATTGCAGATACCGGAGGAGATGAACTGGTAGAGAAACGGCTTATCTCGCACCAGGAAATACCTGTTTCATTTTCGGCAGAAACAGTCCAGTAATATGTAATATCGGGTTCCAGTCCGGTGATGGTGTGGGACAGGTTAAGCCCGGCATCTGTAGTAATTGCTCCTGCCAGGTCCGGCTTGGTAGCCACATACAGATAATAAGTTGAGGCATTGGAGGAGGCAGTCCAGGTAAAAGTATGATCTGTACCTGTTACCGCATCTTTTGCAGGACTTACAAGATCCGGTCTTCCGGGATCGGGAAGTGTGAGATTGCTGGTCAGAAACACTCCGTCGTAAAGGGCATTGTCATTTATGGTATAATCATCCGGACCGTCCGGGGTGAAGGAGATGGCATCCCCTGTATAGACGGCATCTTCCCGGTGGTATGCGTATAGTGTTCCAGCGGTGCCATCCGCATTTTCAAGTCCTATTGTGGCACTGGCCCCATGGGATTTGGGAGAAAAAGGATCAAGTATGAGTCTGTACTGAACCTGAATGATATTTGTTGTTTCATAAAGGATCACGGAAAATGTTCCGAAAAGAAATGGGAAAGGATTGAAACCCATGTTATTATACTGGATTATGCATTTCCTGTTGGGAGAAGTACCAATTGTCCTGTACATAACATTGCCCCGTTCCGAAATGGTCAGATTATCCCAGAATGCAGCAATATAATTGTTTGGCACAGCCGGATCGGGGATTGTAACCTCGTTATTGTAGAACCCGTCCGGTTCTGTGAACATTACAAGCCCGTTGACATTTACATAGAACTGGTCATAGCTGTTACCAAAAAATGTAAAGTTAAAACCAATGTCAAAGGGACCTGATGAGGTGAGGTCAATATTCTGTCTGTAACCCCTTTCTATAAGTGTGCCATCATACACTGTTTCCGGGGGCTGGGCAAACAGCAGCGGAACTGAAAGAAATAAAGCCGAAAAAAATGCTATCCTCTTTTTCATATCCGGAAAATTAACTGTTATTCACATTATTGAACGATCCGGGCAATAAATTGGTTGCATTAGCTTCCGGTTTCCGGGAAATTTAAAAACAGCATAACAGGAAATCAGCAACAGTTTTATACCAGGATTATTATTTAACAATGTATAAAAGTAATAAGAATTTACGAAAGGTGGTGAGTATTACGACTTAAATTGATTAAAGGCATTCAATACAAAGGTGAATGACGGAATAATCTAAGCGAAGGGCTTGTCCCCGAACGGACTTTCAAAAGGAGTATCATTCCCCTTTTTGTAGCTTCCCCTTGGCGGAGGGTTGGGCGGCATGTCGGTCATCATAACCAGGGAGATCGAATTATCAAGGATAATCCTGTTTATCTCCGGTCTGACATATGATTTTTTCGGTAATATATTCCGGACAGTATTTTTCACATGTACAAGAGTATATCAGAACAGTTACAAAAGTACATATAAATTTAGAATGTACAAATCAATTCAGCAGCTTTTACGTTTTCAAAACTACAAAGTTACAAACAGTTCCGTTGCTTTGGCCTTACAGCCGGCAAATTTATTTTATCATCACCTTTCCAACGTATCTGTTCATGCCGGAACTGATCTCTATGAAGTAAAGCCCGCCGGAAGCCGGGGCCTGCACTTCCGTGATACTTGTTTTGCTGAATCCCGTATTCCTGAGATCTGTAACAATCTTCCCCGACATGTCCATAATTTTCACGGAACCGGTCTTTCCGTCCCAGGCATCAGCGAGCGTCTGTATATTGATATTGCCGAAGTTCTGGTAAATATTGAAGGAATTATCAGTTGCATGGATATCTTCAGTTCCGGTAGAGATGTCGATTTTAAGAATGAACCTGTCGCTTATCAACCCGGGTTCTGACGAAAATGTAAGTACCGGAGTTGTTTTAAGGTTTGCCGTGAATCCGGTGCTTTTATCAGTAAGGTACAACTCATAACCTTCAAGTCCCTGCAGCTGGGTGCTTGCAATTTTATGGCTTCGGTCTGAAGTCACGTTTATCACAACGGGTATTTCAAGGATCGCTTCCGGGAAGGGTTGTCCGTTGATGGCATAGTCAACTCCCTCCATTGATGTATGTATTGTGGTTTTCTTTTCAGAAAGGAACATTTTAAGGGCATCATAATCATTGTCCAGGCCTGTTTTTGCCATTTCACTGAACCGCACCACCGTTTCGTCATTACTGATGTCATCTTCAAGGATTGCAAGTCTGACGAGAGGGATAGTCCCGCTGCCCTTGTAGCGTGAATGTATATTTTCGTGTGTCCTTGCGGTAGCAGGAAGAGTAATCACGTTTCCGGCAGAGGATGTTTTATTGAAAAAGCCCTGCATGGGTGGTATTATCCCCGTGACATCGGAAGGAACACCTACACCGGCGATATATGAACATTGCTGATTGTCTCTTGTAAAGTAGAGACCCTTGCTGGTATTTGCCGGATAAGGAAAATATATTCCCTCAATTATATCATCCCAGTTAAGTCCCGAGGAGAACGGGTTCCCAAGCAGATTGAAGCCATGCATCCTCTGGGGGGTTCCTATGGTATATGTAAGAGATGTTGTTACATCCGAAGTATTGAATGAACCACCGAATGTATATGTATTATCCGTATTGTTGAAGTAGTTGTAACCTTTGCCCGGAGCAAGGGCAGAAAATGTCGGACCGTCTGTTCTGCCTGTTGCATAGACATATCCATCATATGCCACCCATCCTTCCATCAGTGAGAACACGGGTCTGTCTTCAATATACTGTGCAAGGTTATCGGTTACTTCAGTGAACATATCCGTTGATAATGAAGCAACAGGACTTGAGATATAATGCCATTTATAATCTTCATTTAATTCGCTTCCGCCTCCGCTGAGGTATAGCTCTATCTCTTCCGTGCCGCCGCTTCCCCTGGTATAATTGTTCAGAATAAGCGATGCAAAATCTGTAGTGTTATGATTGAGTTTAATAACACCGTTATTTGTAAGATTGTTGAGGGAAGCCTTTGCGCCGGCTTCTATTATCATTTGCTTTCCTGAACCAATGATAAAGTCCGGTCCCGGTGATTCTGTTGGATAAAATAAAGCATCTGCAGGAATGATAACATCTCTGGCGGATGTCGGAACACCGCCGTCCCAGTTGGCATCCGTATTCCAGCCCGGAGAGGAAGCAGTAGTTTTCCAGCGGCTGTACTGTACCTCAAAAGCTCCTATATCGTAGGGGCCAATTCGGGGATTCCCTAAAAAATCCAAAGGCAATTCTGGTTCGGGAGTTATTCCCGCATCACGGCAGGGGGATATATATTTTATTGACCAGTCAGATCCATCTGTTGTGTTAAAATTTGGGCCATCATTTGTAGAGTTTTCTGGATTAAGCTGAAAGTTTTCTGTACCTTTAGGGATGTTTCCCTGTATTGCACAATGTTGGACAATATGGGAATCGCCTAATATTAAAAAATGAGTACCACTTCCCCAGCATATACAATTTTGAACAATATCCCCCCCCAAAGATCCAAAAAGTTCAATACTTGCTCCGGCAGATTGGGTAGTGGTATTGTTGACGAAAGTAGAGTTTAATATCTTAACTTTAGTCTCAGTTTGTGTACAGATACCTCCTCCGCTGTTTCTTTCATTCGATGGTTCCAGGCAATGATTTGAATCGAAAATACAATTTGTTACGATGGATTCGGAGCCAACCCAAAAATATATTCCTCCACCAGCTCGGGTTGATTCATTACTGAAAAAATAGCAATTACTTATAGTTGGGGAAAAATATTTATTAACAAATATAGCACCCCCGAATTTAGCTTTGTTGTGTTGAATAATACAATTTGAAATAGTTAAATCATCGAACGCAGCATGAATAGCTCCTCCATATCTGAATGGATTATCCGCAGCACCGGCAGTAGTTACATCACCGAATTCAATTATGCAGTATTCCATCTGTGATGGTCCTGCATCTCCCATATTCTGGAAAGAAATATGCCCCCATGTTTCACCTGTTTCACCGTATACCCCGTTATTGTCAAAATCTGCTGTAAACCGTATCATGTTTTCTGCTGTTCCTGCAGCTTCAAACTGACCAGTACCGGTTATGATCAGATTGGCTGAGTTGGAAAGAAAAATAATTATTGTCCCCGGGATTATGGTTAATTTTTCATTATCAACTATTACATCCCCATTAATATATTTTGTACCGTTCCAGGTTTGATCTCCGGCAAGTGTCCCTTTCCAGGGATTGGAATATGTTCCGTCTCCTGTTAATTGAGATTCTGCAATTAGTGAACTGAACAAAAATAAAAAAATTTGTATAAGTTTATTCATATTTGCTGATTTTGAAAACATAGTTAATGAATATCAGATCAAGCTGTATTTAAATTGACTTCAGAGTCAATACAAATATAATATTAAATCATAAATATGCTCGTGGAGAAGAAAAATATTATACATAGCAATTGTTTATAAATTTTTCTTCAATTTAATTGCACAATTCAAAACACTGAGTAAATTTGTTACTCAATCTATTGCTCTGATGTTAAAAAGTCTTATGACCTCTGAAACCAGGATAAAACTGTTAAAGAAGTTTTTTCTCAATAGTTGCACACGTGCTCATTTGAGAGGTCTGGAAAATGAATTGGGGGAATCATCGAATGCAATTAGAATTGAACTAAACCGCTTTGAGGAGGCGGGACTTTTAAATTCAATATGGGAAGGTAACAAGAAATTATTTCAGGCAAATGACAAGCATCCTCTCTATTCAGATATACATAGCATTATTTTAAAAGAGACAGGCATTGACAGGGTGATACAGAAAGTTATTCATCGCCTAGGCAATCTAATTAGTGTATATCTGACAGGTGATCTTGCAAGAGGTCTGGACAGTCCGGTAATAGACCTTATTCTTGTCGGAAAAAGTATTGATCGTGAGTATCTTGCAAGAAAGGTTGTGCAGGCTGAGAAAATAGTAGGAAGAAAAGTAAGTTTCATAGTACTTGATCCTTCAGAAACAGAATCATACCTGTCAAAATATAAATCGGCGGACCTGCTTCCCTTATGGAATTACGACGGAAGCAGAGTCTCTCCGGAATAAAGGTTATTGTTGCCTTGCTGCTGTATTTAAAGCAGTGAAATGCAGTAAAATAGACGTTAGACAGGGTGTTTAAACCATGGGACTGACGGGGCGGAAGTGTAAGTGAGTGTTAGAGCTAAACAAAAAATTGATGTTACACTTATCCAACTTATTTTATCTTACTCAAATGACTTTGTCATTTCACATTTGACTTTTTCCATGAAGTTATTAAATATTTACCTTTAAAACCATGAAATTGAAGTTCAGCTTATTATTAATTTTAGTGATCCTGTTAAACGCCTGTACTTCTCAACAGAAACTTGCATATCTGAATAATCTTCCGGCATCAGGTGGTGAAAAGGTCTATACCATGGATATCCCTGATTACAAAATTCAGTTTAGGGACATTCTTTATATCACAATTAAGGCGATGATGCCGGACGGTATCATAAATGATTTCCTTTCCGGAGAAGGCCGTTTACCAGGAACATATTCGCAAAGTGAATCTGGTCAATATTTGTATGGATATGATGTGGATGT
This sequence comes from Bacteroidales bacterium, assembly GCA_012522835.1. Classification (GTDB taxonomy): domain Bacteria; phylum Bacteroidota; class Bacteroidia; order Bacteroidales; family Prolixibacteraceae; genus JAAYJR01. The sequence continues at coordinate 2,614 of JAAYJR010000162.1, read as the reverse complement.
TAACGGGGAAATATTAATACCGGTACTAGGTCCGATAAAACTGGCAGGATCGACTCTGGAACAGGCACGACAAATAATTCAAAAGGCAGCAGACAGACATTTCAATAATTCCACTGTTGAATGTAAGTTGTTAAGTTTCAAGTTCACTGTTATAGGAGAAGTACGTTCACCCGGGACATATCTTAATTTTAACAATTACCTTACAGTGCTTGAGGCAATTGGCAGGGCTGGTGGTATTAACGATTACGGCCGGCGTGACAAATTGATTGTAGTAAGGCCAGTTGATGGAGTAACTAAAACTTACACACTTAACCTTCAGGATAAAGCAATTTTATCAAGCGAAGCTTATTTTCTTCTGCCCAATGATGTTGTCATTGTTGAACCAGAATCAAAAAAAATCTTTAATCTGAATCTTCCGACTTTTTCGTTTATACTTACAACCGCCACATCGTTACTTACAACTACATTATTACTTATCAATTACTTTGGAAAATAACGGGGAAAACAACATTTACAGATCTGAAATTAAATAGCCGATATTGAATGTGCACCTTTTTTTACTTTAAACCCTGATAATATGAACAATTCTGTCAAACTTTTAATGATGCTGGCGGGTATTTTTATAATACAAGGCTGTGCAACCATAAAATTCTATTCTGATCCCGGACTGAAGAATGAAACAGGATTACGGTACTACACGGTGAAACCTTATCTATTGGTGGAGTTAAAAGCAGAAAAAGACAAAATTAAATCAACAGTGATATATCTGCCGGACCTTGCCAATCCCCAGTATGTTGTTGCAAAAACAGGTATGGGGAAGACTGATCTTAAGCTTGCATTTACGAATAGTGCAATTGTTTCATACGGAGCTGTTAGCCAGTCAATGGTATCGGAAACTCTTGAATCAGTTGCATCCATGCTTTCGAAGAGCGCGTATGCAGCCAAAGAGTTTATTCCTAAAGATGTATCTGAAATTACAGATTCAGATACATATTTCAGACTTTTTGAAATTATTCCAGGTACTGATGGAACAAAATTAAAAGAAATTTTTCCTGAATGACCATGAATATACGGACTTATACCAGAAATTTTGCAGTATAAACCCGAGTATCCAGAATTACAACAGATAAATATGCAACAATCTCTGAACACACAATCCGGGAAGGCATATATCAGTTCAATTGATGATGATGGTATCGACTTTAAGCGTTACATATCATTATTCATAAGCAACTGGTACTGGTTTGCCATAGCACCTTTCTTGACTTTAAGCCTTGCATATGGAACAAACCGGTGGGGAGAGAAAATGTTTACTGTTTCCTCAACAATGCTAATCAAAGACGACAGATTGTCTGGTTCCACTACTGAACTGGCAAATATTTTCCCGGGACCCGGCTCATATAATTTACAGCAAAACCTGCATAATGAAATTGGGATACTGAAGTCATTCAACCTTAATTTAGAAGTTATGAACCAGCTCCCGGATTTTCATGTGGTTTACATGAAAGTTGGCAAGAGGGGGGTTGCCGAAACTCAGCAGTATAAAAATAGTCCATTTGTTGTAGATTACGAAGTGCTTTCTGACCAGGTTTTTAATAAGTCGGTCAATATAAGAATTTTATCGGAGGAGAAATTTCTTCTTAAAATTAATGGTGATTCTAATTTTGAAAAAGAATTGAATTTTGGAGATTGGTTTAACGAAATGGGATTCGATTTCAAAATTGAACGAAAAAATACGGAGGAAAAAATATTCAGTACAATAAGTTCAAATAGATATTTTTTCTACTTTGTTAGTCCTGCTTCACTGGCAAACAGATACAGGTCATCATTATCAGTCATTCCGATCGCAGAAGGAGCATCTCTCGTAACTCTTTCCTCCACCGGAGCTGTAGCAGAACGGGAAGCTGATTATTTGAATAAGTTAATGGATGTTTTTATCCAATCAGGGCTGGAGCTTAAAAACCAGACTGCTGACAGGACTATTGCATTTATAGAAGACCAGTTGGGAATCATTTCTGATTCTCTGGCTCTTGCAGAAGGAGACATGGAAAGTTTCAGACTTGGAAATAAATTGATAGATATAAGCCAGGAGGGGGCTGTTATTCAGAACAAGCTTGAAATAATTGAAAATGAGAAAACCTCTCTTTCTTTACAGAAGAGGTATTACTTATATCTCAGAAACTATATTGAAACCAGGAATGAGAGCGGAGATATTGTCGCACCTTCAGTGATGGGAGTATCCGATCAGCTTATAACGAATCTTGTTAATGAACTTTCCCAGTTGCAGAAACAAAAAAGTATCCTTTCTATGAACCTTGATGAATCACTTGAACCTGTTAAATTTCTGGATTCTTCTATAATTACGATCAAGGATGCTATAAATGAAAATATTAAAAGTGAATTGCAAAATATTGACGGGATTCTTGCCGACACAGAAGAACGTCTTAAAAAAGTTGAAAGCGCTCTTAATAAACTTCCTTCTACTGAGAGACAATTAATTAAAATACAAAGAAAATTTGAATTAAATTATACAGCATATACATTCCTGCTTGAGAAGAAAGCTGAAGCCAGTATTGCAAAGGCTGCCAATGTGTCCAATAACAGGGTTATTGAT
>JAAYJR010000240.1 GCA_012522835.1 Bacteroidales bacterium | reverse complement strand
GGGTCTTACTTATTCCAGTCTATTTTTATAAGTTTTTTATCTCTCCTTTAACGCGTTCTTCATGCAGATTTGTGCCAACATGCTCTGGATATGCTGTTGAGGCTGTCAGGATACACGGCCCCTTTAAAGGTTATATTCTGGCCGTCAAATGAATTTGCAGATGTCATCCCTGCGGCAGCTCAGGTTATGATCCGGTACCTCCGAAAATTTCAAAAAAAAAGAAAGAGCCTGTTAAATAAAACTAATTTTGTGTATAGATGTTTATAATAGAAAAATAGTAAGAATTCTGATGAAGCATATTTTTACGATATTTCCATTTGTTATATTTTTTATATCCTGCGGTTCAAATAAAAGCAGGAATGAACCTGATAACCGGCCCATAGTGACTGTAAGTATTGTACCTCAGAAAACATTTGTACAAAAAATTTCCGGCGATGATTTTGATGTTCATGTCCTGATACCCCCCGGAGCCAGTCCTGCCACCTATACACTCCTGCCTTCGCAAATCAGCAATTTAGGAAAATCAAAGGCATGGTTCAGAATTGGCCATATAGGATTTGAATACTCCTGGAAAGAAAAAATTGAACAGGCTAATCCCATGATGGAGGTTGCAGACCTTTCAGAAGGACTTGATCTTATTAAGTCTGATCATAGTCATGAGCGAGGGCATGTTTCAGGTGTCGACCCGCATATATGGATGTCACCTTCACTGGTAAAACAGTTTTCTAAAAAAATAGCTGATGTTCTTATCAAGTTGAATCCTGACAGGGAGGAGATTTACAAGGCAAACTATTCTGATTTCTTAAAGGAAATTGAACAAACAGACTACTATATAAAGAATGCATTAAGTGATTATCAGGGACGGCATTTTATAATGTTCCATCCAAGTCTTACATATTTGGCAAGGGAATATGGTCTTATTCAGCATTCACTTGAGTCGGAAGGCAAGGAACCTTCTCCGCAACATATGGCTGAAATTATGGGTCTGGCAAAACGTGAGAATATTCGTGTCATCTATATTCAAAGTGAGTTTGACAGGGAAAATGCAAGAGTTTTTGCCGAAGAGACAGGTGGTAAAATTATTGAAGTATCCCCTCTGAGTCCTGATTGGGCAGAGAATCTGATGAATATTACAAATGTACTAATTGAGAATTTTAAATGAGTCCGTTAATTAAGATAGATAGTTTAACTGTTGGTTATGATAAGGTCCCGGTACTGCATAATGTAAATCTTGAGATTTATGATAATGACTTTTTAGGGGTCATAGGTCCAAACGGCGGAGGAAAAACAACTTTGCTTAAAGCAATCCTGGGGTTGCTCAGACCAATGCAGGGAAAAATAACATTCAGATCCGATATACAAAAACGAAATGTACCTTTTGGTTATCTTCCCCAGGTAAAGCATATGGACCGTAATTTTCCGATTACTGTTTTCGAGGTGGTGAGATCAGGCTACCTGATGAAAAAAAACGGGGTACTCAGTAACTCCGGGATAAAACAGAAGGTAGATACGCTGATTCATGAGATGGGGATATTTAATATCAGGAATAAGGCTATCGGTGATCTTTCGGGAGGACAAATGCAGAGGGTGTTTCTTTGCAGGGCCCTGATAAGTGATCCCTTCGCACTGATACTTGATGAACCGGATACATTTGTTGATAACCGTTTTGAAGGAGAATTATATGAAAGGTTAAAAGAGTTAAATAACAGAATGGCCATTATATTGGTTTCACATGATATAGGAACGATTTCAAGTTATGTAAAATCAATTGCCTGTGTTAACGGTGAATTATATTACCATCCTGATAATATTATAACCCAGGAGCAGCTTAACAGTTATAACTGTCCTATCAAATTGATCACACACGGAGAGATACCCCATACAGTACTTAAAAGGCACCAATAACATGAACGACATTCTAATATTATTTTCTTACGACTTTTTTCAAAAAGCATTCCTGGCTGCAGTTTTCGCAAGTATTTCATGCGGTATTATTGGTACATACATTGTATCAAGACGAATTGTTTTTGTCAGCGGTGGTATCACACATGCCTCATTTGGCGGGATAGGTCTCGCTTTTTATCTGGGTTTCAATCCACTGCTCGGAGCCGTTGCTTTTGCCGTGATGTCGGCACTCGGAATTCAGTTTTTTACTAAGGTTGGTAGGGTAAGGGAGGACTCTTCCATCGCCATCTGGTGGTCACTCGGAATGGCAGTCGGAATTATTTTTGTATTTATAACCCCCGGATATACCCCTAACCTGATGAGCTATCTTTTCGGTAATATACTTACTGTGTCAAAATCAGAATTATGGTGGATGTTTATATTGATAACCGGAATTATATTATTTTTTGCTTTTTACTATCGGATGATCCTTTACGTTGCCTTTGATGAAGAATTTGCCAGGGCAGCAGGATTACCTGTGTCGTTGTTTAATTATTTGATTATTATACTAATAGCTTTAACAGTTGTTTTGAATATAAGGGTTGTTGGAATTATTTTGATACTGTCACTTCTGACAATTCCCCAGGCTACAGCCAATATTTTTACGAAGGATTTCAGAAAATTACTGTTCCTCTCCTCCTTTTTTGCTTTTTTTGGCAGTATTTCAGGATTGTTAATTTCTTACTATCTGGATATTCCATCGGGGGCTGCCATAATTTTTACCCTGGTAATTATATTCGGACTGGTAAAATTATACAAACATTTTTTCTAAACAGATATTCAGGCAGCTAACCCGGAAGTTTTTCAATCCTTTTTAATAATTCGTTATATCTTTCTTCTGTATTTTGCAATTCTTTTTGTATTCCGGCAATAAAGCTGTTTGATTCATATTTGCCCCTTACTGATTCAAAATCAGCCTGTTTTTCATTTTCATCTCCATCGGGGCCATAAGCAATCCTGCTCATCTGATCAAACTCCTTCTCTGCATCTTTCAGTACCATTTTATTAAATTTTATAGTACTGTTGTTCCAGGTACTTACTAATTCGGTTAGTGTTGTTTTTGTAAGGGTATTTATATCAATTCCCATTACCTCCTGTAATGTATTTATAGACCATGAGTAACTATACTTTTCACATCCGGAATGTATATTCCTGAACTCTTCATCCAGTTTTTCGATTGTATCTGTTTTCCCGGTGATTACTGATTCAGTTAAGTCGTTCAGATTATCTCTTAAAGCTATCATCCCGCCAATGTCCACCCAACAGGAAGAATGGTGCACATTTTTTAACGGACGAAGTATCTCTTTAACCTCCTCAATTTTGTTAAGCTTCTGTTGCTCCAGTTTTTTTACTATCTCTCCGCAGAGGTATAAATTGATTGCCAGTTCGTATAACCTTTTTGATGTTCTCAGCATTAACCGGTTAATATACAATCCTTTGTGGTATATAAATTCCCGGTTATCTGATGTTGTCCGGTATAAGTGTTCCAGCAGCCTGGCCGCGGTTATCATTTTTTGTATGGTGCAGGGATTGAATATATTATAGTCTATGAGGTCTGTCTTTTCAACATCTGTCCTTTGATCCCTGGCTGGCCATTTTTTACTGTCGCGGGCTGTTCCAACGGTGAAAAGGTTCATAGCGGGTGTTAAGACGCTTTTCCCGTTTTCAACAGAAATATAGGAAAAAGGGAATCCGGATGAGTCGAAATTTCCCGTATGTTTATCCATAACAACAGTGAATGCTCCTACCCGGGAAGGCCAGAGCATATATGAAAATGAGCCTGTTTTGGATCCTCTTTCCACAATACCGTGGTGAACAGGGCCCAGTTTATACATATGATTGCTTTGGTTAGTACCACTTCCTGCATTGTAGAATGAGAACATACCTGCAATAAGTAAAGTTGACTTATGATGGGTGACAGTATACGGGCCTGCAAATATACTGCATGCTTCACCGTGATAGGCTTCACAATTGGAAAAGAATGCCGAATTGTCGGCCGAAAATTGTTTACCTATCTGAACTCCCTGACCGACAAAAGTCGAGGTTAAAATCGCACCGCCATCTATTTTTGAACCGGAAAGAATAATGAAATTTTCGGCGGTCACCCCTTCACCTATAAAAACAGGTGCTGATTTATTGCTTTTAACAGTTCCCTCCTGAAGCTTTAATACTCCGGTTATCTTACAAAAGGACCCAATCTCTGTATTTATTATTTGTTGTGAATTTTGGATTATAGTGTATTCACCGATTGTGCCGGTGGTTGACAACCTTGATGTAACATATTCAGATATTAATAATTTAAGTTTATTTATTAATTCAGGGTTGTGCCGGTAAACAACAAGCAAATATGCTATTTGAGAAGAGAGCTTGTCGAAGATTACCAACTCTCTTCCTCCACTTTCATTAAGAATATTAATTTCATGGCCGTTTCCGAATGCTGTTTTTCCGAAGAGAGCCAGATTTCCTACATTTTCGATAAATGCATAGTTGCCTATCCTGTAATTCGCCAGGACTTTTATATCAGACAGAAAAACATTATCCCCTATAATACAGTTTTTTACAAAACAGTTAGTTATTCCGGAAGGTTTACTGATGTACTCATTAAAATATGTAAATCCGTCATTCGAACCCAACTGAACATTACCTGCGAATTTAACATTTCTGAGCCTGCCGGCACAAAAAGGATCCCTTACTTCAATGCTGCTCCAATTCTCTGAAGAGCAGCCTCTGAGTTCGAGGGTTTTTATCTCCTGCAGGTTAAGTGGCCGGTACATTATTCTGATAATTCAGGTTTTCTCATCAACTCTTCCTTTTCTATATCTTTATAATACTTTAATGTTTTAACTTTAAGTTCCAGCGTTGCATCTTCATCACATACTATTATTCCTTTAGGATGAAGCTGTAAAACAGAAACTGTCCACATATGATTTATCCCCTCTTCAACGACTTTCTGAAGAGCCCTGGCTTTATTATATCCGTTGATTATAATAATTACCTCCTCTGCCTGCATAACCGTATCAACCCCCACAGTAAGAGCTGTTTTGGGAACTTTCCTTGTATCGTTATCGAAAAATCGGGAATTAGCTATTATAGTATCGAAAGTCAGTGTTTTTATCCTGGTTTTTGACTTCAGTGACGATCCGGGTTCATTAAATGCAATATGCCCGTCGGGACCTATACCACCTAAAAAAAGGTTTATTCCTTCCATACGTTCGATCTTTTTTTCATAATCATAACACTCCTTCTCCAGATCAGCAGCATTCCCGTTCAGGATATTAATATTTTCACGTGGTATATCAATATAGTTAAACAGATGTTTATCCATAAAGTAGTGATAGCTTTGTGGATGATCTTTCGGGATGCCCACATATTCGTCCATGTTGAATGTTACAACATTTTTAAACGATAACCTGTCCTGTTTTACAAGTTCAATTAACTCGGTATAGGTGCCAATGGGCGAACTTCCTGTGGGAAGGCCCAGGACAAAAGGTTTTTCAGGAGTCGGATTGAATTCCTTAATTTTATTTGCTATATAGTAAGCTGTCCACTTACTCAGTTGTTGATAATTTTCATGGATAAGAATTCTCATAATTGATCATTTAAAAGTTAAATTTATTTTACTCAAGTATTATTTTTGTATCGGCAATAATACATCCGGCTCCCTGTTCGAGGACAATCAACGGATTGATATCCAGTTCTTTTATTTGAGGACAATCCATTGCCAGTGACGATAATTTAACAATTGCATTTGCAACTGCTTCTATATCCCGTGGAATAGTTCCCCGCATTCCCGTGAGCAAGCCTGATGATCTTATCTCCTTTATCATTTCATAAGCTGTTTTTTTGTCCACCGGTGCAATTCTGAAGCTTATATCCCTGAATAATTCTACAAATATACCACCAAGTCCGAACATTATAACCGGGCCGAATGAGGGATCCTTTTTAATTCCCAGAATTACCTCTCTGCCGTTTTGGATCTGTTTTGTTACCTGGACTCCCTCAATTTTTGCCTCAGGCATATTTTTATGTACATTTTCAATAATATTATTGAAGGCATTTTTTGCTTCTTTCTCTGACCCTATATTCAGTATGACTCCTCCCGGGTCAGATTTATGAATGATATCGTGAGAGAGAATTTTCATTACCACCGGGAACCCTGTTTCAACAGAGATCGTAGCTGCCTCTTCAGCAGAAATTGCAATTCGTTTTTTTGTTACGGGCAGTTCATAGGCTTCAAGTATATCTGTTGATTCAATTTCATTGAGATACCTGTTTGTTTTTACTGCAGCTTTTTCAACCAGGTTTTTCCCTGTCAAATTAGCAGGAGGCTTTGAAAATAAAGGTACAGTTGCCTGGGTGGCAATAAAATTGTTAAAATCGTACACTGTTTTAAATGGTTTACACATCGATTCCGGCAATATATAATGCGGGATATTATTATATTCCAGTATTTTAATTCCCTCAGCTACATCTGCCTGTCCCATGAATGAAGTATAGACCGGTTTTACTGAATTTGCTGCTGACCTTGAAACTTCATTGGCAATAGATTCAATGTCGGTCATTGACTGAGGAGTGAGAATAACGAAAATACCGTCTACATTGTCATCTTTCAGGACTGCAGAAATGGCAGCTCCGTAACGGTCAGCCCTTGCATCACCAATCACATCCACCGGATTTTTTATATTGGCTGTTGTAGGAAGGCTCCTTTTCAGCAGCAGGGTGGTATTTTCACTGAATGCTGCCAGTTGAAGGCCCTCTTTTATAGTTGCATCGGTTGTAAGCACACCCGGGCCACCTGCATTGGTAACTATTGCAATCCTGTTTGATTTCGGGAAAGGCTGGTAGACAAATGCTATGGCAATATTGAACATCTCTTCAATATTGCTGCATCTTATAATTCCTGCCTGTTTAAATGCTGCATCACAGATTTCATCTTTACCGGCAAGTGAACCGGTATGTGATGCTGCTGCATTAGCTCCCTCTTCTGTTCTCCCGGATTTAAGTATTAAAACCGGTTTATGACTGGTCTCAATAACCTCTTTTGCCGCCTCCATTAATCTTCTGCCGTCGGTTATCTCCTCCAGATACATCAGGATAACTTTCGTTTTGGGATCATCTCTCAGGTAATAGAGCAATTCAATTTCAGAAATATCTGCTTTATTACCAAAACTCACAAACTTTGAGAATCCAATGTTTTTAGCCTGGGCATAGTCAAGAACAGCCGTGCACAATGCTCCGCTTTGAGAGAGAAATGCAATACTCCCTTCGACCGGAAAACTTCTTGCAAAAGATGCATTCAGACGGCAAACCGGGTCAGTATTAATTACACCCAGACAATTCGGGCCTATAAAAGAGATACCATACTTTTCAGCTATTCTGGTCAACTCATTTTCTTTTTCAAGACCTTTTTTTCCAACTTCCCTGAATCCGGCAGATATTATAATAACCGATCTGATCCCTTTCTGCCCACACTGTTCAAGTGCCAGATTGCAAACAGAGCTGGGGAAGACAATAACCGCAAGGTCTACCTCATCAGGAACATCAACTACATATTTATATGTTTTTACACCGCTGATTGATCTTTCTCCCGGACTCACAGGATAAATAATACCCTGAAATTCAGTCTGTAATATATTAAGGAATATATCACCGGGAACGGTACGTTTAACCTTAATTGTTCCAACAACAGCTATTGATTTTGGATAAAATATCTTATGAAGATTTGCGGGGAGGATATCTGTCCTGTTGATCATATTAAATGAGGGATTATATTATAAATAGTTCGAAATAAAATCAACAGCACCATCAATGGTTTGAACCTCCTGTGCCTTTTCAACATCCATCTCAATATTAAATTCCTCTTCGACAGCTGCAATAAGCAGCATTCTTTGCATCGAATCAGCGCCAAGGGCAAATATATAATTTGCATTGTCAGCAATTTCTGTTTCGGCAATTTTTAAAACTTTAGCGACCACTTTTTTTACACTATTTTTTATTGCTACCTTCTCCATAACTTCGCTTTTTTAAGGGTAAAGATGTTAAGTACTAATTTTATGCAAAATAGAATCTATTAAATTTATTAACTTTAATTATGTGATGCAAGCTTTATAGAATATTAAATTACCAGAATCAGGATTAAATAAAGAATCCCTCAACAGATTTGCCCAGTTTTGAAGCTTCCTCAAGAAATTGTTTAACAGTTAATTCTCTTACATATATCATTCCGTGGGTTGCTCTCAGTAAAGGGAGGTTGTTTTGATAAAAGAAGTTTTTTCCTAATAACAGCTGAATTTGTTTATGCTGTTCAAACCATATTTTCTGTGTCAGATCGCTGAACTTTCCATCAAGCTGATAACTGGGAAAAGATGCATTAACTTGTGTTACATAACATTCAGAAAATGATCTGTTAAGGGTGGCAAGGGAGTTAAGTGAGACCGGGACTATTATCTCCACTTCCCATGGATTATACCTGAACCATACATTGCGATAACCGGTAATACGCAGTTTGCTCAGGTCTTCCTCTTTATCCCACTCTTCGACTGCACGCGCCATTGATTGTAATACTTTGTAATGTGTATCCGGTCCGCTGCCCTGCGGATCCATTGCCAGGCTTAGCCTTGTGGGTTTATATTTTCGCAGTTCTTCCAGTATGGGTATAACATCTGTCTCCATATCCGGCTGGCTTCCCATTACATTATTTTGATAAAAACCCAGGTGGAGGTGATGTATATTTTTTACCTGGATACCGTAATGTGCCCAGACCAACTCCTCTTCAAATTCTCTTATCATTCCTTTAAGCTTCTGTATTTTAGGAGGATTCTTACTGCCGTCGTAACTGTTTTTAAGTGATGTAAGCACTTCATATATAACATCTGTAAGGTCACTTTTATTTTTGATTTTCCAGATCAGCACCAATGCTCTTATCAGCCTGTGGCAGACCCCCCGGCGCTTTTCTTCTTCATTTTGTGCAGCAACATTATCCAGATAATGATAAATATCTTTATCCCACTTGTACCTGAATCCGTCATTGAAAAAATCAGGGTAATCTATCATCTGAATTTGATTACTGTTAATCAAATTTTTAGTGTCTATAAGAAGGTCATAAAGAAAGCTGTTGGTAACAGCAGTATAGCCGGATGTCATAACAGAGAAGTGCAGCTGATTACTGGATTCCCTTGACTGCCGGTTGGTAAGAGGCATGATACCCAGCATAATATCATCATGATGAGGGCCCGTATGATAATAGACCTGGTTCGACTCTTTTTTTATACCCCTGTTGATTTTAGCAAGAATGGAGTCCATGACGGATTGTACCGTGTTTTCATTTAAACCAGGAATACGGCTGCAGTATTTATCCGCTTTCAGGTCTTCAATGTCCAGGTTAGCTCCAAATTTGTTTATTTTTTTACATAATTCAATTACCGCTCTTTCTGTTTTCTGGTGTGTCCATGGCCCGGTATTATAGTAATTTTCAATTGCATCTTCAAGCATCACAGCGGCTCCCTCTGTCAGATAAAACCTGCTGTTTTTAAGTTTTTGAAATGAGGTGCCGGGATAAATTACAGTAGGCTCCCGTTCCAGTGAATTTTTAATTGTATCGGCTATAGCTTCCCCGGCTGCAAATATAATTACTTTATTATCAGGATTATAAATCAGGGTTCCAAGTCCGATTGTTATTACCAGCCTGTTTCTCGATACCTCAATACCTCCAAGGTCAGTAGCTGTTACTGCCTGGGTTTCAAAATTTGTACGGGTAAGACGAGTGGCAGAAAAGTGAAGTGAGCCTCTTGTATTAAAGGCGATATGGCCGTCAGGGCCAATTCCTCCAAGGAAAAATCCAATACCTCCTTTTTCCCTGATACTGTTTTCATATTCGGTACACCACTCGTCTATTTTGAATATAGAATCCTTTTGTAGTTGCTCCATTTGCGATTTAGCTTCTCTGTAACGGAGAGAAAGATCAATTTTGTTGTCAGGGAACACTTCGGAAAAATGTTTGTTGCCCGGCAGTGGTATCTTATCAGAGTTTATCAATAATGCTTTGTTAATATCAAGTCCGAATCCCTCGATATATTTTTTGGTAACATAGTAACAAAGGCTGTTATGCTGCTGTGAACTAATGGGATAAAAATCGCCGCTTTGTACAAACTGAAGCTCACTCAATACAGGTTTTTTTAAATCTTTCAGACCATATTTTTCACGGATCTCAATGCCTTGATTATTATTCCAGTTATCAAGCAGGTTATGGGTGAACTGAATGAAATATTCAGCAGTTTTGCCCGTAGGAAGGCTTATTACACCCCGGGGATTTTCAGATACCCACTCCAGAAAGCTTAATGCTGATAACAATCCCAGCTTCGGGAAACTGTCAACTGCAATATAAGGTATACGTGTAGAAATATTTTGAAGCCTGGATTCGTTAAAAAAAACCTGCTCTGCTTTTGTAAAATTTATTTGCATAATGTACTATATGAATAAATTATTATTCTGCTTTTTGAATAAGCTAACAAATATTGAAATATTTTAGACATCAGTCAAGGCTATTTATCATTATTTCAAAAATATGGATTCACTGTTTTGACTGAGTAACATTAAATTAAATTTGAAACTATTTTCTTAGACAGAATAGTTGTAAAACAGGCAAAAAAAACAGATATTTCGGATTTCTAAAATTTGATGATATAAATCCTAAGATGATGAAAATAAGATTCCTTTTAATTTTTATTTATTTTATATGCAGTTTGTCATTCACGTACGGGCAATCGCGAAAAATTATATATATCCCTGATATACCCGGGTACAAAACATTGAAATGTGATTTTCATATGCATACTGTATTTTCTGATGGTACGGTCTGGCCGACTGTAAGGGTAAATGAGGCCTGGCGTGATGGCCTGGATGCAATATCGATTACGGATCATATTGAATACAGGCCTCATTCGAAAGATATTGTATCGGATCATAACCGGTCATATGAAATTGCAGAGCCTCTGGCTGATAATCTTAATATACTGTTGATTAAAGGGGCTGAGATTACCAGGAGCATGCCTCCCGGACATTTGAACTGCCTTTTTATTAAAAATGCCAATTTGCTTGAGCGGGAGAATGTTATGGATGCAATCAGAGAAGCCCGTGACCAGGGGGCATTCATTTTATGGAACCATCCTGGATGGAAAGCCCAGCAACCTGATACTACTCTTTGGTGGGATCAACACACTGAATTATTAAATAAGGATCTGCTGCATGGGATTGAGGTATTTAATGAGAAAGAATATTATCCTGAAGCGATTGACTGGGCTGTCGGGAAAAAGCTTACTATGTTCAGTAATTCTGATGTTCATAGTCCTGTAAGTATGCTATATGACACTGATAACAGTACCAGGCCTCTTACACTTGTGTTCTCAAGGAGCAGGACAAAAGGTGGAATAAGGGAAGCTTTATTCAGCAGGAGAACAGCAGCATTTTTTAATAATACACTTGCAGGACCGGCAGAATTACTTGAAGCCCTGTTCTTTGCATCTGTTAAACTCAATAATCCGCAAGGTCCCTTAAAAAATGGAGAAACGAAATATATTACCATTGAGAATAATTCAGATATTGAATACCAGTTGGAATTGGTTCAACCAGGAATCGGGTTCGATGTTACTGAAAACACGGTCCTTCGTGCACACCGGGTTACCGCTCTTGAACTGAGGGGAAATTCTGAACAGGTAGCATCAAACGGCGAGTTGAAGATATATTATAAAGTCAATAATGCCCTTGTCAGTTCAGATGCTAACCTTATAATTACACTGAGAATATCAAATAACTGATCATACAGTCCTGTACAGTTTTAAATTCCTTACTGCTTTTAATTTAAAAACTCAGAAAGGGATTCTGCCCAGATCTGATAACCTTTTTTATTCATATGTAACCCGTCATCCAGGAAAATATCCTTAAATACATTACCGTTTTCATCTGTCATTGCACTCCAGATATCAGCAAACTCAACTCCCGGATACCGTTTACACAATTTTTCCAGCCTTTTGTTTAGCAGGATATATTCATTTTTCAAATGTTCCCTTGCAATACTCGGTTTCGCAGAAATTATTATTATTTTAGTATCAGGAAGATCTTTTACTGCTCTGTTGATAATTGTTTTGGCTGTTTTAACAATTTCAGATACTTTTTTCTTATATGCTACATCATTGTCCCCTTCATATATGAAAAGAAAATCAGGAGAATGTTTTATAATCAGCCGGTCGTAGAAATAGAGAAGGTCACTGAAATGAGATCCGCCAAATCCATTATTAATAACATTGAAGTGCGGGAAATAGGATTGAATATCTTTCCACATAAAAATGCTTGAGCTTCCTGTAAAGAGTGCAAGCTTTTTTTGCGGACAGAATTTATATTGCATACTGTCAAGTGCCTCAACCCTTTTAAGGAATCGATCCGGGTCCTGGCCATTTGAGGATATCACACTGCAGCACAGGAGTACTGCTATTATCAATTTTAGGATATTAACAGGCTTTCTCATTTTTGAATATTTTATTACTGCCAATTTATAATATTAATTTTGATTTTATGTCACAAAAAAATTCAAATTGCTACTTTTGTTTTTTTTGAAAAGGAACGTCATGGAAGATTTTACTAAAACCACTTACAGGTTACAATCTGTTAAAAGCGGTAATATATTTGAAGATACAGGCTGGCTGTTAGATGCTCCGGGAGAAACTGACCCAACTCTGATACGAGCCGTTTATGATAAGCAACAACTTGTTGTAAAGAGTGAATCATTTGGATTGTACAGGTTTTCAGACTGGTTGCCTGTAAGCCGTATGTTACAGGGATCTTCGGCACCTGTAACTTATAAAAGCGAGGGATTAGCTAAAGTGTTAGGATTAAGTAATTTATGGATAACCTTTAGTGGTTACTGGCCGGAAAAGAAAGTAAGAATGACAACCTGCAGCTTTAAGGAGACAGAAGCTTATTCTGTTTGCGGCCGCATGACTCCTGACATGAATAAAATACTCGTTGTGGCATCGGCAGGTAATACATCCAGGGCGTTTGCCAGGGTATGTTCGGAAAATAATATTCCTCTTTTATTGTGCGTTCCTGAAGATTATATTGGTGCGCTTTGGTTTGAAACGCCGCTTAATGACTGTGTAAAACTTATTTGCAGCAAGTCGGGAAGTGACTATTATGATGCAATTTATCTATCTAATATTGTATCGGGGTTCAATGGGTTCATTCCCGAAGGTGGCGCGAAAAATATAGCCCGTCGCGACGGAATGGCGACAACAGTACTTTCTGCAGCAGCTGAAATCGGACAGATCCCTGAATATTATTTTCAGGCGATTGGAAGTGGCACAGGTGCTATTGCAGCATGGGAAGCCAATCTGAGGCTGATGGCAGACGGAAGGTACGGAGATAAAAAAATGAAACTGATGGTTTCTCAGAATTCACCGTTTAATCCCATTTTTGATGCATGGAAACGTGATTCAAGAAATATATTTCCGATGGATAATGACATGGCGAGGAAACAGGTGGAGATTATAGATGCTAAAGTGTTGTCAAACCGTAAACCACCCTATCCGGTTGCAGGGGGTTTGTATGATGCTCTTAAGGATACCGGTGGAGATGTATTAATTGCATCAAATGAGATGCTCAGAGAAGCATCTCTTCTGTTTGAACAAACTGAAGGTGTTGATATTCATCCTGCTGCAGGTGTGGCTACTGCAACACTTATCGATGCCGTGAAAAACAGACTTGTTGATAAAAATGCAGTCATTATGCTCAACATTACCGGCGGGGGTGAATCAAGATTTATGTCAGAGAGAGAGTTGCATTATCTGAAACCCGGCTACATTTTTGACCTGGATCCTGATCCCGGGTATGTTAAGGAGAAGGTCGAAAAATTATTTGCTATGTGATCGGGGATTTTAGTTTATTTTTATTCTAATGTATATATCATGGAATTTAATAATTTCGCATACCTCATCATTCTGCTGGGTTGCCTGGCTGTCCCTTTAATTTACAGCTTTGAAAAACAGGTAGCTTTTTATAAAAAATTCAGGTATTTATTCCCCGGGATGTTATTTACCGCTGCAATTTTTATTATCTGGGATCTGCGTTTTGAAGAGCTGGGTATCTGGAGCTTTAACGATAAATATGTAACCGGCCTGCAAATTTTAAACCTTCCTTTTGAAGAGTGGTTATTCTTTTTAATAATTCCATTTTGTTGTGTTTTTATTTATGAGATACTTAAAATAAAATTTCCAAAGTACGAATATCCAAATGTATTTCTGGTTTTAAGCCTTCTTATGCTACTATTTTTTATTGCAATAGCTTACTTCCAAAGAGATAAACTGTACACCTTTTTCACCTTCTTTTTATTATCAATATATTTAGGATATACTATTTTTCGCAACCGGTTCAAAAAGCATTACACTAAGTTTTATCTGACCTATTTTATCTCATTATTGCCGTTTATGGTCATAAATATACTGTTGACATCGCTGCCGGTGGTAGAGTATAATGATACATACAACCTGGGGATAAGGGTATTCACTATACCGGTTGAGGATTTTGGTTACCTGTTTCTCTTACTTCTGATGAATATTACTATTTATGAGTACTTAAAAAATCAGTTTTCCCATAACTGATCGTTTATTTAATAACCATATATTATATTGGGTTTATTCTTTTTAATCAAAACAGTAAGTCGGGTTTAAGAGGTGAAATATTTTTGATAATTAATTGAAATTTAAATTTTTAACTAAGTTATAGCCTTATGCAGTTTATTTATAGCTCATTCATCCTGGCCTTTAGATTTTTGCTTGGCATTGCCTCGCTTTTTAATCAAAAAGCCAGGCTATTTGTTTGTGGCCGGAAAGGCTGGAAGGAAGCTCTAGAAGACAGGATTGAAAAG
This sequence comes from Bacteroidales bacterium, assembly GCA_012522835.1. GTDB lineage: Bacteria > Bacteroidota > Bacteroidia > Bacteroidales > Prolixibacteraceae > JAAYJR01. The sequence continues at coordinate 219 of JAAYJR010000240.1, read as the reverse complement.
GATGCCCGTTATATTTGGTTCCACTGTGCTTCACTGGGGGAATTTGAACAGGGAAGGCCTCTGATTGAAATGATAAGGTCTAACTACAAACAATATAAAATAGTGCTGACCTTTTTCTCACCGTCAGGTTATGAGATGAGAAAAAATTATGATGGTGCCGATATAGTTATGTATCTTCCTGTTGATACCCATGCAAATGCAAAAATATTTCTGGATATT
>JAAYJR010000304.1 GCA_012522835.1 Bacteroidales bacterium | reverse complement strand
TTTTTATCCCAATAATTGAAACCGGTAAATTATATGCTGTCAGTCAACATTCCCGTATTTAACATAGAGGTCAGTGACCTGGTTATGCAAATAAAAAAACAGGCAGAGATTTTGGCGATTGACTATGATATCAGGATTTATGATGATTGCTCGGATGACAGTATTAAATTAAAGAACAGGTGGTTGCAGGAGATCCCCCATGTGATTTACCTTGAGCTGCCTAAAAATATTGGCAGATCTGCTATCCGGAATAAAATGGGGTTTGATTCAACAAGGAGATATCAGCTTTTTATAGATGCTGATTCCAGGCTGGTAACTGACAGATTTCTGGAAAAATATTTAAACCATGCTTCGGGAGAATGCGTAATATGCGGAGGCACCTCATACTCTGATAAAAAACCCGTTGACACAAAAAAGATGCTGAGATGGAAATACGGCCACGTCAGAGAAGCTGTTCCGGCAAGCATACGTGCTGACAAAAAAGGTTTCATCATTTCGTCTAACAATTTTTTTATTGAAAGTAATCTTTTTAAAAAAGTCCATTTCAGGGAAGAACTTAACTCTTACGGACATGAAGACACATTACTTGGCCTTGATCTTTTTATCAACGGTACAAAACCTTTACATATTGACAATCCTGTCGAGCACACGGGGATTGAAGATTCGATTATTTTTTTAGATAAGACCAGAAATGCACTGAAAAACCTGTTGCAAATATCTAAAACAGTTGGTGAAAACGGACCAGTTTTAAAAAGCAAAATGAATTTTTTAAAGCAATATGAAAAGTTAACAGTCTTAATACCTCAGCCGGTGACAAGTTGGCTTTTCAAACAATTACGGGTCTGCCTTGAAAGACAACTAACCGGTAAAAATCCCCGGATATTTTTATTTGATCTTTATAAATTAGGATATTACGCCGAAATAAACCGTTAAAAACGGTAAGAATAATTTGGCGGATTAAAGGTTTTTATAAAGAAATTTATTACAAAACGAATGAAGAAGCTGTAAATCATTTTCACACATAATATTTATTCGTTCAATAAAACGGGAAAAGATCAAAGAATCCTCATCAAATCCTGTTCTCTGTAAAACAATCTTTACTTTTCCCAAAAGTACCCTAAGGCTCCCTATGTTTGCTGACTCTTCATTCAGGCATTCAATGTCCCCTGCTGCGGAGAGTTCCCATGCATAAAGCATTACAGCCTGAGCCAGGTTTAATGAGGGATTAACAGTTTTGAGAGGGACTGTAGAAACCAGATCACAAAGTTTTAATTCCTCATTTTTCAGTCCGGATTCTTCACGGCCAAAGACCAAAGCAGCTTTATCAATTGATTTACCTTTAGAATTCAGGAGCGAATTAAGGTCAGACAGAGAATAATAATCGTTTTTAACACTTCTCTTTTTTGCAGTAGTGCCGATGATAAAATCAAACCCCGACACTGCATCTTTCAGCGAGGAAAATACTTTAGCATTTTCAAGAATATCAGCCGAGCCATGAGCCAGCCACCTGGCAGGGCCGTCAAGATAATTACATGGATTTACAAGTAACAGCTCATAAAAGCCCATAGTTTTCATTGCCCTCGCAGCCGCCCCCACATTTTCAGGCACAGCCGGTTCAACCAAGACAAATGAAATAATCATAATTTTAAATTAACAGGATAATAATGGAATATTAATAAAGACCTGTTATCAAAGTGAGTTATAAAACTGAACCACTTTAATCAAATCTTCAGGCCGGTTTATATTGATCTTATTTTTCCTGATAAATTCCTGCATCTCCTTTTCATGTTCAGTGAAGAGCTCTTCGATATCTTTCTTTTTAGAAATTAATTCAGCAGGTTCCTTACCAATTCGTATGTAATATTCATCAGGCCTTTTAATAAACCTTGGGGGTTTAGCTTCTGAATATGCTCCTGGCTTCCGGGCATCCTCAAAAGTAACCCTCGGACGTGAATAAAGGGATGCTTCACCTTTTTCAAGTACAACAAAAAAACCACGCCTGACCTTATTAAGCTGTGAATAGACAGAATACTCAAGAGTTGTCTCTCCGAACTCAACTTTTTCGATAACTTCAGGGACTGACAAAACCATTAATGACCCGTCATCAGAACGAAATTCAACCTGGTCATTAAAAATATTATAACGTAACGGCATTTCTACAAATTTTGTTTTGGAGGTCATGAATACAGTCCCCTCCTTAAATTCATCATTTAAATAAGGGGATCCCTCGATATCAGTTTCAGTCAATACCCTTTTCCAGTCACCCCGTTCCAGTTTATTGATACTGAAAAAATCAACAGCCTGAAGTATTTCATAAGTTGTCTGGGCATACAGATTAACATTCAAAAGCAGCATCAGCAGAGGCAAATAGACAAATACTCTCATCTGTTTAAAATTTTGTAATTTTTACAATAAGCAAATTAAAAATTCGAAAATCCCGGGTTCAGCCGGGAGAACCGCTTCACTCTTAAATAAACTTTAATAAACATTTTCTTTTGTGTAAACAAACCATGCAATTATCAGACCAATCCTGAAAATCCCATAAATGCCATTGCCAGGATTCCTGCTGTGATCAGTGCTATTGGCGTACCTTTAAGACCCTTCGGCACATTCTGCATATCCAGATGTTCCCTGATTCCGGCGAATATAGTCAGGGCCAGGCCAAATCCAACAGCATTTGAAGCGGCAAAGATCACCCCTTCTACAAGGTTAAACTCTTTTTGTATAGTCAGTATTGCCACTCCCAGAATTGCGCAATTGGTAGTAATTAACGGCAGAAATATTCCAAGAGCCTGATAAAGAGCCGGACTTACTTTCTTTAAAATTATCTCAACCAGCTGAACGAGTGAAGCAATAACCAGTATAAAAGCAATCGTCTGTAAAAAAGCAAGTCCAAGAGGATTTAGTATAAACACCTGTATCAAATAGGTTGCGATTGTAGCCAGTACCATCACAAAAGCCACTGCACCGGTCATTCCAACAGCTGTAGAAAGGCGTTTTGAAACACCCAGGAAAGGGCATATTCCCAGGAATTGCATCAACACGATATTATTTACCAGTATAGCTCCTAAAATTATCACAAAGTAGTTCATGTTTTTAAAATCTTATAATTTAAAAAGCAAATTAAAAATTTGAGCATCCCGAAAAAAATCGGGATACCCGTTTCATCACTTTTTCCCCTTTTCTTTATTTATCAGGTTAATTACTGCTATGAGATATCCAAGGACTATAAAAGCACCGGGTGCAAGCACAAACAGCAGGGTAACATAACTCTCGGGATAGACAGTTATATCAAATATTTTACCACTGCCTAACAATTCACGTATACCACCCAGCAATACAAGGGCAAAACAAAATCCAAGTCCGATTCCAAGTCCGTCGAGTGCCGAACTGAAAATTTTGTTTTTAGAAGCAAATGCTTCAGCTCTTCCCAACACAATACAATTAACTACAATAAGTGGAATAAAGAGTCCGAGGCTTTCATACAAAGCAGGTACATAAGCTTCCATAATAAGCTGTACTACAGTTACAAAAGTAGCTATAATAACTATAAACGAAGGTATTCGCACCTTATCAGGTATTAAATTCTTGATAAGCGATACCACTATATTTGACATTAGCAATACAAAAGTAGTTGCCAGTCCCATACCTAAACCGTTAATAGCTGATGAGGTCACCCCCAGAGTGGGACACATACCCAGTAGTAGTACAAATACCGGGTTTTCTTTTATAAAGCCTTTTGAAAAATTCTTCCAGTGATCCATAACATCCAGATTATTCCCCGGTAATACCGGAGATTTCATTTTCTTTTTCTTTATACACATTATAAGCCTTTACGAGGGCATCCAAAAAAGCGCGGGAGGAAATTGTTGAAGCAGTAATTGCATCAATGTCCCCTCCGTCTTTAGTAACCACGAATTGATGTGATCCGGGATTTTTACCTATTATGCATTGCCCGGATTTTTCGGTATTGCTGAACCAGCTTTCCATTTTCGATCCCAGTCCCGGAGTCTCCGCATGCTCAAGAACCTGGTAACCCGAAAAATTTCCTGAATTATCAATACCTGCCATAATAGATATAAACCCGCTGAATCCTTTTTTTGAAAATGTTTTTACAGCAACGCCCACAAACTTGTCATTTTTATAAGCCGGGAAAAATTCCAAAGTGTCACTTCCTGACTCGTCAGGTACCTTCAGGGGATCTCCTAACCTGTCGAACTCAGGTAAAATTTTGCTAATTGCCTCATTCTGGGCTTTAATTTTAGAATTGTCAATCGCATCCTTTGTCAACTCATAAACAAATCCCAGTGTAAATGCAGCAATAAAGGTTACAGCAAACAGTGCCAAAAACATATTCAGAAATGTTGACTCTCTTTTTGCCATATTATCTTCCTCCAAAACGTTTAGGTTTACAGTACATATTCAAAATTGGTGTAACCGCATTCATAATTAAAATAGCAAATGAAATACCCTCCGGATAAGCGCCAAACAGCCGTATACAAATAGTAATAATTCCTATCCCGACTCCGTAAATTATCTGTCCTTTGGGAGTCATGGGAGAGGATACCATATCGGTAGCCATAAAAATTGCCCCAAGCATTAGTCCACCTGTTAATATATGATAAACAGGATTTATGTATTCAACAGGATCAGAAAACCAAAAAACACCAGAAACCAGAATAACAGTAGCTATCACAGATACTGGTATATGCCAGGTTATTACTTTTCGTATCATAAGATAAATGCCCCCTATGATCAGCAACAGTGCCGACATCTCACCGAGAGAACCGCCCGAATAACCCAGAAGCAGATCTGAAACCGGAGGCATACTCTCTAACATCTCTGAAACAGGCATCCCTTTTGCCAATCCCTCTTTTATTAAAGACAAAGGGGTTGCCGATGTAATAGAGTCAACCCCGTCTATGGCAATTGAAGGCCATGTATTCATCTGCACAGGAAATGAGATCAGCAGAAAAACCCTGCCAACCAGCGCCGGGTTAAAAATATTACATCCAAGTCCGCCAAAAGACATTTTCCCGATCCCGATAGCTGTAACTGCCCCGATAACGATTATCCACCATGGCAGACCGGAAGGGACATTAAAAGCCAGTAATATGCCAGTAACCAGAGCAGATCCATCACTTATGGATGGCTTCTGCTTCATCAGATATTTTTGAATAATATACTCCACCCCCAGACATGCTCCGACTGCAATTGACGTAACCCTTAAAGTATCCAGTCCAAAAATGAATACAGCCCATAAAAGTGCAGGCAGTAATGCAATTGCAACCCTGTACATTATTTTCCTGGTGGAATCACCGGAAAAAATATGTGGTGAAGGTGAAACGGTAAATAATTTATCCATATTTTTTATGTTTCAAATCTGACACAATCAGGCCATCCAATAGTAATTATTTTTTTCTTGTCCGGATAATTTGTCCCACTTTAGCTTTACCATAACGAATATAATCCAGCAGCGGCCTTTTTGAAGGACATATATAACTGCATGATCCACATTCAATGCAATCCATAATCCTTTCCTTTTCCACAATATCAAACAAGTTCTTTTCAGAGGCTGTCATTAAAAAATATGGTTCCAGTCCCATTGGACAAGCCCTGACACATCTTGAACACCTGATACACTCAATAACCTCTTGTCGCCGTGACTCAGTTTTTTTCATCAGGATAATTCCGGAAGTACCTTTTGTTACAGGCATTTCGGGGTGCGTAATCGCCCTGCCCATCATGGGACCTCCACTTATGATCTTACCTGTATCTTCGGGTAATCCGCCAGCTGCTTCAATTATCGCAGATGTAGGAGTTCCTATCCTGACTTTAAAATTTGAAGGATTAGCCAATCCCTTCCCAGTAATGGTGACAACTCTTTCAATGAGAGGTTTATTTTTCCGGACCGCCTCATAAACAGCAAATGCAGTACCTACATTCGATACAATTGCGCCTACAGCCACAGGAAGTGCACCGGAGGGGACTTCCCTGCCTGTAACAGCCTTAATAAGCTGTTTTTCACCTCCCTGTGGATATTTAACTTTTAGCTCAATGATGCTGATCCCTTCATATGATTTAGATTTTTCAGCAAACAGCCTGACAGCATCCGGTTTATTTTTTTCGATCCCCACAACGGCTTTCTTTACCTTAAGAGCCTTCATCAAAAATCTGGTACCTGTCAGTATCTCATCAGCTTTTTCAAGCATCAGCCGGTGATCCGAAGTAAGATAGGGTTCGCATTCCACTCCATTTATCAGAAGTATTTCAACCTTCATCCCTTTGGGAGGAATTAGTTTTACATGAGTAGGGAAGGTAGCCCCTCCCAGGCCTACAATTCCGGCCTTTTGAATTTTATCTATTATTTCCTGTCCGTCTACATCAATTTCCCGCGACAAAGTCTCCGATCGGTCGATATCCTCCATCCATTCATCCCCCTCCACATCTATCATTATACCCTGTCGAGGATAACCTGAACTGTCAGCCATGCTGTCAATTTTCTTAACTTTGCCTGAAACAGATGAATGAATATTGGCAGAGACAAAGCCATTGCTCCTGGCGATCAGCTGACCGGTTTTTACTACATCACCTCTGGCCACTACAGGTACAGCAGGAGATCCTATATGTTGGGCCAGTGGAATAAATACTGACAGAGGCAGGGGCAGATTTTCAATTGGCCTGCCGGCCGACAATTTACTTCCGGGTGGATGAACCCCTCCTATTTTGAACGTCTTTAACATTCTGAACACATTTAAGGATACTTTACTCAATAACTTTTCTGGGTGGAAAATTCAGCTCCAGAATTGCTCCTGTCGGACAAACAGGTGGACATTTCCGGCACAATTTACACTTGTCGGAATCAATAAAAGCCAGATTATTTTCAAGAGTAATTGCATCAAACGGACACACCTTTACACACTTCCCGCATCCGATGCATGCAACCTTGCAGGCTTTCACAGCAACGGCACCTTTATCCTGATTCCTGCATGCAACAACCACCTTACGGTTTTTTGGAAATTTCTTTCTCAACTCAATAAGGTTATTGGGACATGCTTCCACACAAGCTCCGCATGCAACACAATTATCGTCAATTATCAATGGTACCCCCAGTTGCGGCCTTAATTCAATCGCATTGAAATCGCAAGCTTCATAGCAGTCACCATAACCCAGGCAACCCCACTGACAATCAGTCTCGCCACTATAGACCAATAATTCAATTGCACAGGTCTTAACACCATCATAATTACTTGTATCAGGCCGAAATTCGCATACTCCGTTGCAACGGATAAATGCCACACGAGGATCTTTTTTAACAGCTACTAATCCAAGAATATCTGCTATCTTCCCCATCACCTCATCCCCTCCTACAGGACAATAAAGTTCCATTAGGTCAGGGGCGTTTACACAAGCCTCTGCAAAAGCACGGCAACCTGCATAACCGCAACCCCCGCAATTAGCACCTGGTAATGCTTTCTCCACCTCGTCAATCCGGGGATCTTCATAAACTTTAAATTTTTGAGCAACCAGATACAAAATAACAGCAGCAGAACCACCTAAAATACTAAGCGTAGCTATTGTATATACAATTGTAATACTCATATCCTAATTAATTTTCTCCAACTCAAACCTGAATATTTTTTTTAAAGAGTTCCGGTATAAAAATAATCCGGTATAATAAGGAATTAAAATACCCAGTGAAATTAAAGCGGATAAAACCTCATCCGAGGTATAATTAAAAATAATAATCAATGTAAAAATGACAAGAACCAAAGGAGCCATATAGCCATAAAGCAAAGCTTTCATTCCCAGTGATTCTTTCATTGTCACGTTTACAAATTGCCCCGGTATATATTCAATCCCGTCACATTCAATGTTAATCTCTTTTTCAGTAAGATCTGCTGCTGAACATACCTCTTTAGCATGACAACCAGAACATGCTGATCGGCTTAAAACAGTTACAACCAAAGAATGGTCTGTAACTCGTTTAATCATAGCTTTATGTTTGATAATTGTCTTCGTCGTGCAATTCTTTTGCTATTTACAGGTTACAAATTTAGTGATTTGTTCAAATGCAGACATGTCAAAATACAGTTTTATGCAAAAAAATTTACCCCTTTGCAGATTCTGGCATATAACTCATTCTTTGTTAAGATGTTAATTTTGGATTGATTTTAAACTACAAAAAATATTTGCAAATGACAACCAATAATACTATATTTGAAATGTAAAGATTAGTTCTTTAAAAATTTTATCCGCATCGATTCAGCAGTTGGTAAACTCAACAGATCTTATTAAACTGAGCAAGCTCATCGATCGTAAAAACAGGCCTTGTAGTCCCGGTTTTAGCCGGGATGAGTCGAAAGACCGGTGGACGTTTGAACGATCAGGCACTCAAATCCTGTCAAACCGGGGTTTTACGCAAACGGAATTGATGCGGATTTTTTTTATGCAACAAATATCTGACTCCGGAAGGCTATCCCCTGTGATCAGAAGCTTTCACTCTCTTAAATATTATCAGAAAAATAAATAATACAGAAATTAAAAGTGATATCCTCGCGATATAATCTCCATATTTCACATAAAAGGTAATTGCTGAGTTGTAGTTAACACTACCACTTATAGCCGCTTCCTCCCACCAACCTGTCTGTTTCAGCACATCACCCTTTTGATTAATGAAGCATGAAATTCCGGTATTGGCAGCCCTAATGATGCTTCGTCGGGTTTCAACGGCCCTCAACCGGGCAAAAGACATGTGCTGCTTATATCCCGGGGTGTTTCTCCACCATCCGTCATTAGTTATAATAACAATTACTCCGGCCCCTTTTTTGACTGACCTGCCGATGTACTCTCCAAAAACTGATTCATAACAAACAGCCGGTGCAACACTGCGGCCATCTTTTAAAATAAAGTTCGATGGTTCTTCCTGTACTCCGAGGCTTCCGGTTGTGCCACCCAGATTAAATACCAGGTCACTCAAAAAACCAAGGTACTTTTTAAACGGCATCTTCTCCACTCCCACCACCAGGACCGACTTATGGTATAGCTGGTCTGCACCATCCCTTCCAACAAATACAGCAGAATTAAAAACATCATAAATAACCCCTTTACTATTTCTTGAAGTCGGACTGGCTGCTTCTTCCCCGGGGTATATCTTACTGGTAGAGGCTCCGAATATCATCTCTGCCTCAGGATAATTCATCAGCCACCCTAATAACTGGTTGTAATGAAAATTCAAAGCAAAACGGCCATGCTGCCATTCATAATATCTCTCAAATAATGTTTCGGGCCCGACGACCAATTCAGTCCCTTCATCACTACTTTCACCGGCCAGGCTTAAAAATTTTTCCAGTTTTTCCATCTCTGCCCTGCTGTCATAACTCTCTGAATATGGATCTATATTAGGCTGGACAATAACAGTGTTTAGAGGGTCTTTCACTTCATCATAGTTCAAATAGAGAAATAGTGACAGGCCAACCGGTATCGCCAATGAGAGCAGGAGCCAAATTATTTTCATTCTTAAAACCTTAACAGGGATAATTTCACGAATGCCCTCCAAAATTTTATAAACAAGTATGTTGATAATAATCACCCATAATGTACCTCCGAGAATACCAGTATATTCATACCATTGAATAATCCTTATACTGTTAGCAAAACCATTTCCCAGATTAAGCCATGGCCATTCAATATCCCAATGAAAATGAAAAAATTCAAATGATATCCAAAAAACTGCGAATGCCAGCCAGGAGCTTTTTTTATTCAGGTGCAGTTTCGCTGCATATCCCAGCCACCACACGAGCGACATCAAAAATGAGTTTACCACTATTGCCATTACTGCTCCGGCAAAGGTGGCATAGGCAATCCACCAGGTGCTAAGCCCGTTCCATATAAAAAATGCAAGAAAGCAGTGGCTCCAGAAAACAACTCCTTTATAACCTGCCCTGTTTTCAATAAAAAAATTTTGTAACCAAAATAATGGCACTAATGATATAAAAAGAAACCAGGACGAAAAGCCAAGCCAGGGAAGGCTTAATAAAATACCTGACAGAACAGAGAGGAAAATTCGAAATAAGCGTGATTTTAAAGTAAGATCTGCCAATAATGTCATTTTAACTTATATTTTTTATCTAATAATCTGAATAATTATTCCAAAATACTAAAAATCAATATTATATATACTTTATATTGTTATATATAGCTAACAATTATAAATAGTAAAAACTCAATCTTTCCCCTTAAAATAAACATTTGGTAAGTTATTAACAGTCGACAGGTGATAGATACTGCCATTTTAAAAATTTTTTATTAAAACTAACCGTTATTTTAGCAAATGTTTTATAATTTAAATAATATGTCAGGGCCAAACTTACATATAATTAAAGATACGAAAATTATATTTTTACTTTTTTTGACAGTTATACTCATTCCCTTTTCGGCCCGTTCCCAGACAAAAGAAGCTATTGCTAAGCAGGGTGAAGGAATTTACCGTTTACTGACCAGAAACGGATTACCTCCTGAAAAGTACTTAAATGCTTTTATTGAAATTAACCAGGAACGGCTGGGCCCCGGGAATATGTTATTTGCCGGAAGAAAATATTTATTACCTGACAAATCAGAAACCGGTGAAATAAAAACCTCTAAAAATATTCTTAACCTTGATATTTTCGGCAAAAATTACAGTAAAGTAGAAATTATCAGTAATCAGTTAAATGGTGCAGTATATCACTTAATGTCCGGTCATGGAGGCCCTGATCCCGGAGCTGTCGGGAAATATGAAGGCAGGCTGTTATGTGAAGATGAATATGCCTATGATGTAACCTTGAGGCTTGCCAGAAATCTCATTCAAAACGGTGCAACAGTGTATATGATCACGATTGACGCTAACGACGGTATACGGGATGATAATTACCTTAAGCCAGATAAAAATGAAAAATGCTATCCTAATCATACAATTCCAATAAACCAGTTAAGAAGGTTAAAACAAAGGACTTATGCAGTAAACAGCCTTTATAAGAAGCATAGGGGACAATTTCAAAGGATGATCGCAATTCATCTTGATTCAAGAAGCCATAGTGAAAATATCGATGTGTTCTACTATCATGACCAACGGAGTGAGAAAGGCAAAAAAGCTGCCAGAATACTTCAGAGCACTTTCCAGGAAAAATATGATACTCATCAGCCCGGACGTGGCTACAGAGGAACAGTATCCTCACGAAACCTTTATGTAGTGAGAAATACCATTCCTGTAGCAATTTACATTGAATTAGGGAATATCAACCACCAGAGAGACCAGCAAAGATTTATCTACCCAAACAACAGGCAGGCTCTTGCCAATTGGTTAACAGAAGGTTTGATAACTGATTTTAAAACAAATAAATAGCTGCCAGCCTATATTTTTATCAAGGAATTTATTTTTTTTTAGTAAACTTTGGTATTTTTCCAATTTAGTATTACATTTGTAATGCAATACGTCCTGTATTGCTTGTGTGTTTGGGGGTTAACATTAATAAAGGGCAGCTATTGAGCTGCCCTTTTCCCTTTT